>JAYKGS010000073.1:0-10861 GCA_035284945.1 Synechococcus sp. | reverse complement strand
GTGGACCTCTGCGCCGCGCGCCTCAGCGCCAGCGGCGGCCACGCCCGCGCCGTGCTCACCAATTCAGGCCAGGCCAATGCGTGCACCGGTGAGCGCGGCCTGGCCGACAGCCTCAGGGCCACCGCGGCCCTGGCGGCGCGCCTGGGGCTGGCGCCTGAAGAAGTGTTGATCTGCTCCACCGGCGTGATCGGCGTGCCCATACCGATGGACACCTTGATCGCGGGGCTGGATCCCCTGGTGTCGGCCCTCAGCCCAGGGGGTGGCGCCGCGGCGGCCCAGGCGATCCTCACGACTGATCTCGTGGAGAAGCAGATCTCCCTGGAGGCCAGTCTGGGCGGCCGCCGGGTGCGGATCGGCGGCATGGCCAAGGGCTCGGGGATGATCCATCCCGCCATGGCCACGATGCTGGGCTATCTGAGCTGCGATGCCGGTGTGCCGGCCGACGTGTGGCGGGGCATGGTGCTCCGCGCCGTGGAGCGCTCCTTCAATGCGATCACGGTGGACGGAGACACCAGCACCAACGACAGCTTCCTGGCCTTTGCCGCCGGCGTACCCCTGGCGGAGGAACACTGGGCGGCCCTCGAGGATGGGGTAACTGCTGTCGCCCAGCACCTGGCCCGGGCGATAGCCCGCGATGGCGAAGGTGCCACCTGCCTGATCGAGGTGAAGGTGGAGGGAGCCACCGATGAGGCCGGTGCCCGCCTCATCGCCCGCACGATCTGCAGTTCATCGCTGGTGAAGTGCGCCGTGCACGGCCGCGACCCCAACTGGGGCCGCATCGTGGCCGCCGCTGGCCGTGCTGGTGTGGCCTTTGATCCGGAGGCCGTGGCCTTGTGGCTGGGCGGGCAGCAGTTGATGGAGGCCGGCCAGCCGCTGCTCTTCGATCGCCCCGCCGCCAGCGCTTATCTGCGCGCCGCCGCCGCCGGCAGCTATCTGGGCGGCCCCAGCCCCGCCGGCGACACGGTGCTGATCCGTCTGCTGGTGGGCTCCGGCACCGGCCACGGCGTGGCCTGGGGCTGCGACCTCTCGGATCAATACGTGCGCATCAACGCCGATTACACCACCTGACCCTGCGCTGCCTGCCCGATCGGGCACTCCGCCTGCACGTCAGAATGGAAGCATGGCCCCGGTTACGTCCCCCGCTCGCCCCAGCCCCCGTCCCCGCTGGCAGTTCCCCCTGCTGGTGGGCATCTGTTTCGGCTTTGGCTACGGCGTGACCAATCGCCTCCTCGCCCTGCAGCTCCCCGCCCTGGTGAGGCTGGGGCAGGGCTTTGAGGTCCGGCCGTTTCCAGGCCAGTCCCTTGAGAGCCTGCGCCTGCAGTTCGGGGCCGAAGATCGGGATGTGCGCGGCAATCTCGAGCCCCTTGGGCCCGAGCCCCAGCCCGGGGCCGACCAGCTGACAGACACCGCATCCCCTGATCTGCCATCCCCCGATCCAGCTGCCCCGGTTTCTGCTTCCCCAGGGCTTCGGGACTATCCAACCCTGCCTCCTGAGGCCAGCCCCGCCAATTCCCCTCGGGGCATGATCCCGACTGCCCCCCCAGCTGCCCCCCCAGCTGCTTCCCCAGCTGTCCCCTCGCCAGCCGCTGCGCCGCCGCCGCCGCGGCTGCCGAGCCCCGACCTGCCAAAGTCAACCCCAGCGGCTGGACTGCCATGAGCGCGCCCCAACTCCTGCTTCAGGCTGCCGTTCACCGGATAGGCGCCCGCCTTGGCAGTGGCCTGGTGGATGGCGCCGCCAACCTGGCCCTGCTGGCCCAGGATGCCCCCGAGCGGATCCGCCAGGAACTTCAGCTGTTCTGGGACGAGGTGGAAGCCGAAGCGGCCCGGATCGAGCGGGGGGAGTCTGGAGCCGGGGAGGGGGATCAACCCCCGTGCCCCGAACGAAGCCCCGATCCCCAGGACCAGATTGATGCCCTGCGCGCCAGGGTTGCGGCCATGGCCAGCCGCCTGGACATGACTTCGTGATCCTGTTGCGGCCCCTGCGCATCTGGTGGTTGGCCCTGGCCCTGGTGCTCGGCCTCTGGTGGGACGCTCAGAGTTGGACCTACCCGGGCGGTGTCAGCGTTGAGCGTCAGCGACGCCGCCAGCGACGCCGGGCCCGCTGGCTGACCGGCGAATTCCTGGCCCTGGGTTCGGCCTTCATCAAGCTGGGTCAGCTGCTCTCTGCCCGCCCGGATGTTTTGCCCGCCGAGCTGGTGGACCAGCTCGCCACCCTCCAGGACCAGGTACCCGCCTTCCCCTTCCCGGTGGTTCAGGATCTGCTCGAGCAGGAGCTGGGTGAGCGCTGTGCCGAGATAATCGACCTTGAAGCTGAACCACTTGGTTCCGCCAGCCTGGCCCAGGTGCACCGGGCCAGCCTGCGCAGTGGCCGTCAGGTGGTGCTCAAGGTGCAGCGCCCCGGTCTGGAGCGCACCTTCCGGCTCGATCTGCAGGTGCTGCAGCAGGTGGCCGCCGCTGTCCAGCGGCATCCCCGCTGGGGCCTTGGCCGCGACTGGATCGGCATCGCCCAGGAGTGCCGGCGGGTTTTGCTGCGGGAGCTCGATTTCCGCCTTGAGGCCGAGCACGCGGCCCGTTTCCGCCAGCAATTTCTCGATGATCCCGGCATTCGCATTCCCGCCGTGGTGTGGGAACTGAGCACCCGCAGGGTTTTGTGTCTCGACTACCTGCCCGGCATCAAGATCACCGATCGCCAGGCGTTGCTGGAGGCCGGCATTGTTCCTGCTGTGGTGGCTGAGAAGGGAGCCGCCAGCTACCTGCAGCAACTGGTGCGGTTTGGCTTTTTTCACGCCGACCCCCACCCCGGCAACCTGGCGGTGGCCTCCGATGGGGCGCTTATCTACTACGACTTCGGCATGATGGGCCAGCTGTCGGGCCAGCTCCGGGGTCGCCTTGGCAGCATGGTGCGCGCCGCCGCTGCCCGTGACGCCAGTGGCCTGGTGGTGGAACTCCAAAAGGCCGGGGTGATTGCCCCTGGTGTCGATCCCGGGCCGGTGCGGCGGCTGGTGCGCGTGATGCTCGATGAGGCCCTGACGCCCCCCTTCTCCGCCAACGTGCTGGAGCGGCTGTCCGGCGATCTTTACGACCTGGTGTATGGCCAGCCCTTTCGCCTGCCCCCTGAACTGATTTTTGTGATGCGGGCCCTCACCACCTTCGAAGGGGTCGGCCGCAGCCTGGATAGCGGCTTTAGCCTGGTGGCGATCGCCCGTCCCTACCTGCTTCCTCTGATGACTTCAAGCGGTTCAGGCAGCGGCGGCGATCGGTTCGGCAATGAGCTCTTCAACGAGATCTCCCGTCAGGCTGCCGAGGTCGGCAGTCGCGCTCTGGGCATTCCCAAACGCCTCGACGACAGCCTGGCCCGCATCGAGCAGGGTGACCTTCAGGTGCAGATTCGGGCTGGTGAAACCGATCGCCTGCTGCGCAGACTTGCCCTGGCCCAGCAGGTTGCTGGCCAGTCGATGCTGCTGGCGGGCCTGGCGGTTGCCGCAGCCCTGCTGGCGGCCAGTGCCAGGCCCGCCCTGGTGGCTGTGCCCCTTGTGCTGGGGCTGCCGGTGGGCTTGAGCTGGCTCAAGCTGCAGGGCCGGCTCAAGCGCGATGGGCGCCTGGATCAATTGCCCGGGGCGGGCTGAGCTCAGGCTTTGCCGCGGGGTCCCCGGTCTTCGGCACCGGCGTACACCGCCTGGCTGCCGAGCTCATCTTCGATGCGCAGCAGCCGGTTGTATTTGGCCACCCGATCGGAGCGGCTGAGCGAGCCGGTTTTTATCTGGCCGGCGCGGGTGGCCACTGCCAGGTCGGCGATGGTGGTGTCTTCCGTTTCGCCGGAGCGGTGGCTGATCACGCTGGTGTAGCCGGCCCGACTGGCCAGATCGATTGCCTGCAGGGTCTCGGTGAGCGAGCCGATCTGATTCACCTTGATCAGGATCGAGTTGGCTATGGCCAGGTCGATGCCCCGCTGCAGTCGGGTGGTGTTGGTCACGAACAGGTCATCGCCCACCAGCTGCACGGTCTTGCCCAGCCGCTCGGTCAGCAGCGCCCAGCCCTCCCAGTCGTCTTCGGCGATGCCATCTTCGATCGACACGATCGGGAAGCGGCTGGCCAGCAGGGCCAGCTGGTCCACCATCTCGGCGCTGGTGTAGCTGCCGCCGCCGAAGTTGTACAGGCCGTCCTTGAAAAACTCAGTGCTGGCCACATCCAATGCCAGGGAGATCTGGTCGCCGGGGCGATAGCCGGCCTTCTCAATAGCCTGAACCAGCAGCTCCCCGGCCGCATCATTGCTGGCCAGGTTCGGAGCGAAGCCGCCCTCGTCGCCCACGGAGGTGGAGAGGCCCTTACTGCTCAGCAATCCCTTGAGGGTGTGGAACACCTCGGCGCCCATGCGCAGGGCTTCGCTGAAGCTGGCCGCGCCGTGGGGCACCAGCATGAACTCCTGGAAGTCCATGTTGTTCGAGGCGTGGGCGCCGCCGTTGATCACGTTCATCAATGGCACCGGCAGCAGGTTTGCCATCGGGCCCCCCAGGTAGCGATAGAGGGGCAGACCGACGCCCTGGGCAGCGGCCCTGGCGGTGGCCAGGCTGACTGCCAGCACGGCATTGGCGCCGAGGCTGGATTTGTTGGCACTGCCGTCGAGTTCGGCCATGGCGCCATCGACCGCACCCTGGTCGAGGGCGCTGAGGCCGCAGAGGGCAGGCGCGATCCTTTCCTCGATGTTGCTGACGGCCCGGATAACCCCCTTGCCGAAATAGCGGCGGCCGCCATCGCGCAGCTCGTGGGCCTCATGGGCGCCGGTGCTGGCGCCGCTGGGCACAATCGCCCTGCCACTGGCGCCGCCCTCCAGCATCACTTCGGCTTCCACGGTGGGGGTGCCGCGGGAATCGAGCACCTCCCTGGCCACCACGGTGTCGATCACAAGGTCGAGGGAGTCGAGCACGTGGTTAGTTGGTTGCTGTCCTTGGGGCGATCCTATGGGTGCCCCCCACCGTCCCATTTGTGCCGATGGGCACCACCTGGGGGGTTGATCGTCAGAATGGGGGAGGTTTATTCCTGGTTGGCAGCCAATCGGGTTGATCGATGCGAATGCTGCACACCATGCTCCGGGTGGGGGATCTGGAGCGCTCCCTTCTCTTCTACACCGAGGTGCTGGGCATGCACCTGCTGCGCCGCAAGGACTATCCCACCGGCCGGTTCACCCTGGCCTTCGTGGGCTACGGCGACGAGAGCGATACCACCGTGCTGGAGCTCACCCACAACTGGGATATCAGCAGCTATGAGCTGGGCAGCGCCTACGGCCACATCGCCCTCGGGGTTGATGACATATACGCCACCTGTGCGGCGATCGCAGCCAAGGGGGGCAGGGTGGTGCGCGAACCCGGGCCGATGAAGCACGGCAGCACCGTGATTGCCTTCGTGGAGGATCCGGATGGCTACAGGGTGGAGTTGATCCAGCTGTCTGCCCCAGGCTGATTCCCAAGCCCATGCCCCCAAGCCTCACCAGCGAACCAGATCGCTTCAGCGATGACGGCTGGGAGCTGCTCCTGGCCGCCCAGGATGCGGCCCGTCGCTGGCGCCATGGCGCCATGGACGTGGAGCACCTGCTGCAGACCCTGTTGTCTGAGCGGCGATTTGAACGCTGGTTGGATCCCCTGCCCCTCGATCCCGACCGGCTGCTGGATCGGCTGGAGAGCTTCTGTGCCGACCAGCCGAGCGCCAGCGGTCCCGAGCTGTACATCGGTGATGCCCTGGAAGACCTGCTGGAAGCTGCCGAGCGCTGCAGGGTCGCCTGGGGAGCCCCATTGCTGGACGTGCCCCAGCTGTTGGTGGCCCTGGTGGGGGATCCCAGGATCGGAGCCTCCCTGCTGGTGCCCGAGGGTCTCAGTGAAGATCTGCTGCGGCGCCAGTTCTGCCCTGACGACTGGATCGACAGGGCCCCGGCCGCCATCTCCCCAGCACCCCCCTCCCCAGCATCCTCTTCAGCCCCCTCCTCTCCAGCCCCCGCCCCAGCCGCCCCTGCCGGGCTGCGTCTGGAACCCGAGCCACCAGGGTCCTCCGAGCCCGCCGAGGCCTGCGCCCTTGATCGTTACGGCCGCGACCTCACCGCCGCCGCCCGCGCCGGCGAGCTCGACCCGGTGATCGGCCGCGACCTGGAGATGCGCCGCCTGATCCAGGTGCTCTCCCGCCGCAGCAAGAACAATCCGGTGCTGATCGGCGAACCCGGCGTGGGCAAGACCGCTGTGGCTGAACTGCTGGCCCAGCGGATCGTGGCCGGCGAAGTGCCCGATTCGCTCCTGGGCCTGCGGTTGGTGGCCCTGGATCTGGGCGCCCTGATCGCCGGTGCCAAGTTTCGGGGGCAGTTTGAGGAGCGCCTGCGCGCCGTGCTCACAGAGGTGCGTGAGGCCGATGCGGTGGCCGGTGCGGCCGGCGTGGTGCTCTTCATAGATGAGCTTCACACGGTGGTGAGCAGCGACCGTTCCTCTGCCGATGCCGCCAGTGTGCTCAAGCCCGCCCTGGCCCAGGGATACCTGCGCTGCATCGGGGCCACCACCCCGGAGGACTACCGCCGCAGTATCGAGAAGGATCCAGGCCTGGAGCGGCGCTTCCAGCAGGTGCTGATCAAGGAGCCCGGTCCGGACACCAGTGTGGAGATCCTGCGGGGTCTCAAGGAGCGCTACGAGCTCCACCATGGTGTGGCGATCACCGACCAGGCCCTAGTGGCGGCGGCCCGGCTGGCCGATCGCTACATCGCCGACCGCGCCCTGCCTGATTCGGCGATCGATCTGGTCGATGAGGCGGCCGCCCAGCTGCGGATGGAGGTCACCTCCAAGCCCCAGCTCGTGGAGGCGGCGGAAGCCGAGCTGCGCCGGGTGGAGCTTGCCCTGCTTTCGGCCGAGGCCTCCCCCCAGCAGGAAAGGGTGCAGTGGCAGGAGCAGCGCCGCCGGGCCACCGAGGCCCTCCAGCAGGTGCAGCAGCGCTGGCAGGCCGAGCGGGAGCGGTTGGCGGAACTGCGGGATTTGCTGCAGCAGGACGAAGAATTGCGCACGGCGATCGCCGAAGCCGAGCGACAGGGCGACTACGAGGAGGCGGCCCGGCTGCAGCACGACCAGCTTCACGGGCTGCAGCAGCGCCGCGAAACCCTTGAGGCCGAGCTGCAGGCCGAACCCATCCTGCGGGAGCAGGTGGAGGAGGGCGACATCGCCGATGTGGTGGCCCGCTGGACCGGCATTCCAGTGCAGCGGTTGCTGGCCGGCGAGCGTCAGAAGTTACTGGAGCTTGAGGCCCGGCTCGGCGAGCGGGTGATTGGCCAGCCGACCGCGGTGGCGGCCGTGGCCGCGGCGATTCGCCGGGCCCGGGCTGGCATGCAGTCACCCACCAGGCCGGTGGGTTCCTTTCTCTTTCTGGGTCCTACCGGCGTTGGCAAGACCGAGTTGGCCAAAGCCCTGGCGGCAGCCCTTTTCGATGAGGACGAGGCCCTGGTGCGGCTCGACATGAGTGAATTCATGGAGCGCAACGCCGTGGCCCGGCTGGTGGGGGCTCCGCCTGGGTATGTGGGCTATGAGGAGGGAGGCCAGCTGACCGAGGCGGTGCGGCGCAGGCCCTATGCGGTGCTGCTGCTCGATGAAGTGGAGAAGGCCCACCCTGAGGTGTTCAATCTGCTGCTGCAGGTGCTCGATGACGGCAGGCTCACCGATTCCCAGGGGCGCACGGTCGACTTCCGCCACACGGTGGTGATCATGACGAGCAACCTGGCCAGTCGCGCCGTCCTTGAGCATGCCAGGGCCGGCGATGACTCCCAGGAGCGGGCCCGGGCCCTGGAGCTGGCCGTAGACCAGGCCCTCGCGGCCCAGTTCCGACCGGAATTTCTCAACCGCATCGACGAGGTGATCCGCTTCAGGCCCCTCGATCCCGCCGATCTGCAGCGCATCGTGCGCCTGCAACTGGCCGAGCTGGCCCGGCTGCTGGCGGAGCAGCAGCTCCAGCTGGAGGTGCCCGAACCGGTGGTGCAGGCCTTGGCAGAGCAGGGTTTCGAGCCCGAATATGGGGCCAGGCCCCTGCGGCGGGTGCTGCGGCGCCAGCTTGAGAATCCCCTGGCCACCGAGCTGCTGGCGGAACGCTTCAGCGGAGCCCGGGGCGTGCGGGTGGTGGCCGGCAATCCGCTCAGCTTCGAGCCCCTCCGGTAAGGTGGTCGTTTGCCGGTACGCGCGGAATCCCCCGTGCGCAAGCGCCAGTGGCTTCCGATCCCCCCCAGCCCGATTTACCAGCTCCGGAGCGGTCCACCCCGCCTGCCGAGGCTTCTGCCTCCGTGCCAGGGGGATTTGTCTCCACGACTCTGGCGGAGTTGCGCAAGGTTGTCTGGCCCAGCCGCCAGCAGCTGTTCAGCGAGTCGGTGGCAGTCATCCTGATGGTGAGCATCTCGGCAGCGGCGATCGCTGCGCTGGATCGTTTTTACGGCTGGGCGTCCAGTCAGGTGTTTGGGTGATATCAAGTTGCTTGCTGTCCTGTCCGCCGATTCCGTTTCTGCCGTGAACCCCGTGTCCGAGCCCGTCTCCGAGAGCCCCCTCGATCTTCTGGAAGCGCCCGTGCCAGGCGCTGAGAAGCTCCAGGTGGCCCGCTGGTATGCGGTGCAGGTGGCCTCCAGCTGCGAGAAGAAAGTGAAGGCCACCCTCGAGCAGCGGGCCGTCACCCTGGGGGTAGAGAACCGCATCCTCGAGATTGAGATTCCCCAGACCCCAGGGGTGAAACTCAAAAAAGATGGCACTCGCCAGAGCACCGAGGAGAAGGTGTTCCCCGGCTATGTGCTGGTGCGGATGGTGCTCGATGAGGACACCATGATGGCGGTGCGCAGCACTCCCAATGTGATCAATTTCGTGGGGGCCGAAGAGCGCCGTGCCACCGCCAAGGCCCGTGGACACATCAAGCCCCGTCCCCTGAGCCGCAATGAAGTTGATCGGATCTTCAAGCGGGCGGCCGAGAAGAAGGCCGTCGTCAAGGTGGATCTCACCGAGGGCGACCAGATCCTGGTCACGGCGGGTCCGTTCAAGGATTTCCAGGGCGAGGTGATCGAGGTGTCAGGCGAGCGCAGCAAGCTCAAGGCCCTGCTCTCGATCTTCGGCCGGGAGACCCCGGTGGAGCTGGAGTTTTCCCAGATCAGCAAGCAGAGCTAGGCCCAGCGGCCGTCTCCCTGCGGAGGACGGCCGTACAGTCCACACCCCTGGAGATGGGGGTGATCCGCAGTTCCGCTCCCACTCCCTGTGGGAATTCTGTCCCAGTAGCCCCAGACGATGGCCAAGAAAGTCGTAGCCGTGATCAAGCTGGCCCTCGCTGCCGGCAAAGCCAACCCCGCGCCGCCGGTGGGCCCTGCCCTCGGCCAGCACGGTGTCAACATCATGGCGTTCTGCAAGGAGTACAACGCCCGCACCCAGGAGAAGGCCGGCTATGTGATTCCGGTGGAGATCTCGGTCTTTGAGGATCGCAGCTTCACCTTCATCACCAAGACCCCTCCTGCCTCCGTGCTGATCTCCAAGGCTGCCGGCATTGAGAAGGGTGCCCCTACCTCCGCCAAGGGGAAGGTGGGTGCTATTTCCCGTGTCCAGCTCGAGGAGATCGCCAAGACCAAACTGCCCGACCTCAACTGCACCAGCGTCGAGTCGGCCATGCGCATCATCGAAGGCACCGCCCGCAATATGGGCGTCGCCATCAACGACTAATCCACCCCTTCCCGGGGGAGATCCAGGCAAAGCTGATCGGTCCATCAGCCCACCAGCCACGCCCTGAATCGCCCGTACCCCATTCCGAACCATGCCGAAAATTTCCAAGCGCTTCGCTGCCCTCAGTGCCACGGTCGAAGACCGCAGCTACGCCCCCCTCGAGGCGATCGAGCTGGTCAAGGCCAATGCCACTGCCAGATTTGACGAAACCGTCGAGGCCCACGTGCGCCTCGGTATCGATCCCAAGTACACAGACCAGCAGCTGAGGACCACCGTGGCCCTGCCCCATGGCACGGGCCAGACCATCCGCATTGCTGTGATCGCTCGCGGTGAGGCCGTGGCTGCCGCCAAGGCCGCCGGAGCCGACCTGGCCGGAGACGACGAACTGGTGGACACCATCGCCCGGGGCGAGATGGACTTCGATCTGTTGATCGCCACCCCCGACATGATGCCCAAGGTGGCCAAGCTGGGCCGGGTGCTCGGCCCCCGGGGCCTGATGCCCAACCCCAAGGCCGGCACCGTCACCACCGACCTGGCCGGAGCTATCAACGAGTTCAAGGCCGGCAAGCTGGAATTCCGGGCAGATCGCAGCGGCATCGTGCACGTGCGCTTCGGCAAGGCCAGTTTCAGCCCGGCCAAGCTGCTCGACAACCTCAAGGCCCTGCAGGAGACCATTGACCGCAACAAGCCCAGCGGTGCCAAGGGTCGCTACTGGCGCTCCCTGTATGTCACCTCCACCATGGGCCCCTCCGTGGAAGTGGATTTCTCGGCCCTGCAGGACCTCAAGCAGGAGGCCTGAGTCGGCAGCAACGGCAGGGCCATCCCGTATAGTTATGGGCTGGCTCAGGCCAGAAGGGCACGCGCCCTACCCCAGACAGCAGGTGGGTTCATTCCCTTAAGTCCTGCCGAGGTGATCGCGACAGGTTTGGCCCCAGGCAGGATTCGTCCGACCGGGTGGCGGAACAGGCAGCGGCCTCGTGTTGATCTCTCCCTTTGGGATGGATCAGCGTCCAGGGCCGCGTACCCCGCTTGTTCCCCCGATCCGTTCCTTCCCTATGGGCCGCACTCTGGAGAACAAGCAACAGATCGTCGAAGAGCTCAAGGGGCTCCTCGGCGAGGCCGAAATGGCGCTGGTCCTCGATTTCAAGGGCCTGACCATCAAGGAG
>JAYKGS010000072.1:0-5229 GCA_035284945.1 Synechococcus sp. | reverse complement strand
GGTTCACCCGGGGCGGTGAGCAGGGGCGCCAGAGCCTTGGCCAGGGTGGTCTTGCCGCTGGCGGGCTGGCCGATCAGCAGGTGGCAGCGCAGCGCAGGCGTCATCGGCAACGGCAACTCCCACCCCACAACAGAAGCCGCATCCTGACCCGGCGGCTTCTCTTTCGCACGAAAAACAGCTCGGATCGTCCCTGCGGCGCTGACGCTGCAGACAGCGACGTTCCAGCCAGCCGTGGCCAGCTCCATCAGTTCTCTAGCCAGCAGTTACGCGCCGCCCACGGCGCTGGAAGACCTGCACATCCTCGACTTCCTTGAACTGGCCGGCTCCCAGGCCAAGGCCGGTGCTGCCCTGGCCATGCACCAGAGCACGGTGTGCCGCAGCCTGCAGTTGATGCAGCTGCAGTTCCGGCTGGTGCCGCGGCAGGGGTCGTCGGTGTGCCGCCACGGGCACAACGCCTGCCTGCAGCACCTGCGGCTGGCCTGTCGCGAGCACCGGCTGATGGAAGGGCTGCTGCGCATCGGCACCGATGTGCTGCACCAACGCCTGCTGCAGGGCCTGGCCGGGATCCAGCAGGTGCCAGCCCGCTGCCGCCAGGCGGAGCACTGGGCGGAGCTGGTGCGCCATGGCCTGCTGGATGGAGCGCTGCTCAGCTCCTTCTGCCTGGAGCGCAGGCTGCTCTCGGCTCAGCTGCCGCATTGGGAGGGGTTGGTGGTGCTGGCGCTGGGCCAGCTGCGCCTGCAGTTGGTGGCCACGGCAGCCACCAGCCGCCGGGTGCTGCTGCCCCGCAAAGCGGTTGCTCCTCTGTTGCATCAGGCCGTTGCAGCCCAGGGCTATGGGGTGGAGCAGCAGCCAGCGGCCTGCCAGGAGGCCGAGGCCTGGATCAAGCGCGCCCGCGACCGGCAGTTAGCCCTGCCGATCAGCCCGGAGCTGGTTGGGCCGCACTGGTTGGAGCGCCATGGTCTGCAGCCCCTGGCTGAGCAACCGCTGCTGGTGGAGCAGCTCTGGTTGCTGCTGCCGCAGGGGGCAGCGGAGGCCAAAGCAGCTCGGCTATGCACTCGGCGGCTGCGGTTACGGCTCAGCAGAGCAGGAACTATGCAGAATCCGCATGGAAACTAGACCTAAAAAGCGTTGCAGTGGAGGTGGTTTGGCTGCGCGTTCCTGCAAGAGGGCGCAGACTGAGTGGCTAATGCCTCTCGTCATGATCCGATCGCTGGAGATCGCTGCTGGGCAAGGGGAAGCCTGTAGGCCTGATAGGGGGCGACAGGTTCGACTAGACGGAACTCGCCATCGCCAAATGTGCATTCAAGAAGCCAGCTATTGATATGAGCGATCATACAGATTTCAATCAATACCTCGTTCCTACGATTGAGGGTTTCCGCAACAAACTGCTCGATCTTACGACGCGCAATAACCTTCTCAATCTCTCTCTCAGCAGCAAGCGCACAGCTAGGTTGATGCGCTTCATTGACTGTGATCCCCAAGCTGCACTTGCAGCACTTTGCGATGGGTCGACCATCCAGATCATTGCCTTACCCGATCCCCCCGACGCAGGTGAAATAGATGAAGCGGGTGAAGAATTTGAAAATGCGCTTGTAATAGCGAGGAAGCAGGATCCCCTTTACCAACAGGTTTTAGCTGATAGCACCAATGATCAGGGCTTGAGCCCAGCACTGGCACAGGCAGAGGATCGCCTTCGGTCGATGCTGCGAGAGGAATTTGGACAAAAGTCCAAGAACGGTAAAAGCTCAAAGAATCTGAGTCAGTGGGCTGAGGCACAAGGAATCCCCTCGTCCTACGAGTTGACTGTTGGAGAAGTCGACGCAAGGAATATTAAAATTGGAATCCGTGTTTTGCAGTTAGAAGCGGGGCTCGAACGCCTGGCAGAGGGGATTCGTAAGCAGGCACGTAGCTCGATCGAAGAAACGGGTAATAACATTCTGTATTTGGCTTTTGGGTGCCTGGAATGGATCGAGAAGGATCGCAAGTATTTTGCGCCCTTAATCCTTCTTCCCGTTGAGCTCTCTAAAGCAGCAACGCGAGGAGGCGCAAAGACATTTTACCTCCGCGCCGCAGATGATGCACCGATTGGCAACGTCACCTTAAAAGAGCGATTGCGACGCGATTTCCTTGTCAATCTGCCATTGCCAGAGGTTGATGATCATGGTGTCGACTTGCAAGCCTATTTCTCTCGTGTCGCCGATGCCGTATCAGAGCGAGAGGAATGGGCAGTCAGTAATTTTCTTAATCTCGCCCTATTCAACTTTAGCGGACTCGGTCTTTACGAGGATCTTGACCCTGAAGTCGTTAAGAAGTCTTTGCTAGTTAGGCAGCTGCTGGCTGCTGATATCTCAGAAGAGGAGCTGCCCACAGAAGCAGATGTGGTAGCAGAAGATCAACATGTTGATCAACCAGGCATTGCTGAGCGCGTACCAGTTCTGATCACCCAGGCTGATGCCAGTCAGTTTTCTGGAATTGCCGATGTGATGAGTGGCCGTTCCATGGTGATCGAAGGCCCCCCAGGAACTGGCAAAAGTCAGACGATTACCAATATCATCGCTAACGCACTCTGCTCGGGTCAGCGTGTTCTTTTTGTTGCTGAAAAAAAGGTCGCATTGGATGTGGTGTATACCCGCCTAGCTGATGCGGGCTTAAGACCCTATTGCCTGCGAATCGCTTCCGACAAGACCAATAAGCGCGAGGTCTACGACGAGCTTGCCCAGCGCCTTCTCCTGCCGAAGCCCGAGTCGCCACGGCGTGATGCCGTGGTGGAAGACTTTCAGCAGCTACGTAGCCAACTGAATTCATTCAGTCAGTTGCTCAATACAGGACATGGCCCAGAGGAGGAGAGTCCCCAAGAACTTTTCTGGCGGGAGCTTCTGCTGCGACAGCAGCTTCAAGGCACCAACGTGCCTTTGGGAGATCTGCGCTGCGTGTTGAACGAGGCAACCCAATACACCAGGCAACAGGTTGATCAGATCACCCAGTCCATCGAGCAGTTGGCCAGGCTCTGCACCCGTGCGGATTTGCAACTTTTCCGCTCAACCTTTATGCCCCTAGGTACCAAGCCATCTGATGCATTGAGTCGGGACCAGTTAATGGATCAGGCGCAGCATTGGCACAGTGCGCTGGTGTCCATGAGCCAACACCCGAGCATTGGCGAGGCGGTTGTAGCACTGACGCTGCAGGAGCTGAGGCAATGGGCCCTTGAGGTTTCTGCGAGCGCCGCCCAGCTGCCAGAGCCACTTTGCAGTGATCAAGAAGCCCTCTTGCCCGTGCTGGCTTCTCAGGAGGGGGCTGGGATTGCACAGGGTTTGCTCACTGCACTGAAAGCAGAGCAGGGATGCGCCGCCAAGCTTTCGGAGATTTTCACCCGCATTCCAGATCCCCTGCCAGATGGGCATGCATTCACAGTCTTTTCAGGGGAGTGGAACAAATGGTCTTTAGGCGAGGTGAAGATGCCTGTTTCCGTAGGGGAGCGAGATCAGCTCAACGCCAGGTTTGATGCGTTGTCAGAGCGGCTAGAGCGAATCCAGGTCATTGCATCTACCGGATCAGGTGACCTCGATTTTCTGGGCTTAAACCATACGGAACTTGTTGCCCTCGAAGCGCTGCTTGGCCACCTGAGCGCTCTGCCGGCGTGGGTTCTTGAGCAGCGCCAGCTGCCGTTGTGGCAGGGCAAACGCCAGCGCTACCAAGACTTGATCCAAAACCATCTCCAGCTGAAAGCTGAATGCCAGCACCTGGGCTTGGATCGCGGCCAGGAACCGCAAGCCAGCGGCTCAGCAGAGCAACAAGAAGCAGCTGATCTGTTGCGGCAGTGCTGCCAAGGCGGGTTGCAGCCGATGCTCGGCCGACTCGATGCCACGAAGGAGTGGGCGACCCAGCTCGAGGGAGCGGAGGCACTGCTGCTGAGAGTGGAGGGTGCTCTGTCCTCCCCATCCCTGCCGATGGAGTTCAAGGGACTGAGGCTCGAGCAACTTCAAGGCCTGCCCGATGTTCTCAGGCGATTGATGGCACTCAGCCCGGATGCTTTGCGATTGCGTGGAACGGATCTCTGGACAACTCCCCCAGATGTGATCAACGCTGCACTGGAGCAGGAACAGGAACTGCAGCAAAAGCAACAGGCCCTTGCTCGTGATGGCTTACGTGTCAGCGAAAACCTAGAGGCCGATGAGCTGCGTGCCGCAGCTACAAAGCTGGAGATGATGTCTCCCCTACGCAAATTAGTCAGTCGCTCTTACGCGAGAGCCAGCAAGCTGGCCGCTGAACTGGGTGCACTAGAGCCTGCGGCCAAGCCAGAGGCGCTCCGCCGTGTGGCTGAGGTGCTGGAGATGCAGGCGAGTTTTCCGGCTGCACTGGTAAGAAGCTGGTGCAGTAGCGGCGTGAATCTTGCCCAGGCCACTGCTGTGGTCAAGGAGCTTGCCGAGGTGAAGGGGTTTGTCGGCAGCAGCTCCACCACAGCGGAATTCTTGGAGCAAGCCAGAACGCTGACAGCGGATGAGCTAACAAGTCAGATCGGACTTTTTGAGGGTGGCCTGTCAGCAGATCTCGATGCGTTGGTTTGCCTGCCGCTTTGGTCAGGTCTGGCGATTGCCAGCAGAGCCGCAAGCGATCTCCGTCGCGAGTTGGCAGTGAACCAGGCCAACTTGCAGCAACTGGAGCGGGTCAATCCCTACGCCGTATGGGCCAGGGATGCTGGGGTCGAGCAGCCAGAGGGGATGGCTGAATGGCTTGAAAAGGTCATCGGATATCGGCAACGAGAAGCCCAATTCCCCACAGATGAATTTGAGGCTGGGCTTGGGTTGCTGAGCAGTGAGCCCCTAAAGGCGCAGGTGGTTTTGGACGCAGCAGCGCGCAATGAAGAGCTCACCAATGCCGGAGGCCTAGAAGCTCACAGTGCTTGCCTCGCGAGCCTTCCCAAAGGGGAGCTGGAGCAGCGGCAGGTTCTGCTCAGCCAGCAGCTTCTGCCTGGCATGGTCAGTGTCATGGGCGAGAGTGACCTTGTCCCCACCGGTAGTGAGCGGCTACCGCTGCGATCGCTGCTGGAGACACTGGCCAGTGGGATTGAGCAGTTCAGGCAACTACTCGCCCAGTTCTCAGCTTTTGGCCTGCAACGTGATTTGGGCACCGCCCAGCTGCAGGAAGCACCAATCGAACTGGAGCTTTATCGCCGCCGTCAGGAGGAGATGCTGCGGGCCTTGTCCGAATTCCGGCAGCAAGCAGGACCAG
>JAYKGS010000071.1:0-61709 GCA_035284945.1 Synechococcus sp. | reverse complement strand
ACGCTGGGGCAGGGCCAAGGGGAGGGCCCTAAACGGCCAACCTGGCCCGTCCCCGGCGCCGCCGGGTGCGGATAACCCGACGGCCGGTATGGCTGCGCATACGCACCCTGAAACCAGAGACCCGCTTCCGCTTGCGGCTTGTTCCTTCCAGGGTGCGCTTGGTCATGGCTGGCTTACTGCTGCGCGGGTCGCGTCGCGGGTGGACATTCCCATCAACCTATCAGTTGTTGGGCGGGTCAATCTGGATCAACCAGCTGCCCAGGTAGCCGGCAATCGGCACATCGCCAGGGGCCTGGGCCAGGGCGTTGAACTGATACATGCCGATATCGAACGGATTGAATATATTCATGTATACCCCGATCGTGCCCGTATCTGGCACGGGGGAGTCAGGGAAAATTTCAACGGCGCTGCCGTTTGCAGCTATTTCGACAGTAGCAGGAATCGTCTCCTGGCAACGGGTGCGGGACATCATGCCGCCTTCGCTCATCTTACATAACTTGACCCGTTTGGGATCAATCTTGCTATCAAAATAGCTGGGTATGGTGATACTCAACTTCAAGATGGCCGTTTTGCGATCTTTCGGCCTGAGAATCAGGTAATACTCCGAACGCTTGAGGCGGTGGGTATCGGTGATGTAGTAATAGAGCTTGCGGTAGTCCTTGGTGTTGTCCCAGCGGAACTCCATCAAGCTCGGGGTGCCCTGGGCCTGTCCTGGTTGCTCCAGCGCTCCAGGGGCCAGTGCTCCCAGAGCGGCCAGGGCTGTGGCGGTGGCCAGCAGGCGGCGCAGCTGAGGAATGCCCATTAGGGGTGTCTAGACGGAAAATTCATTCTCATCAGCCAGGGCAGACCCCGCTGGTCTCGGTGGTCGGCCCTGCAGGTGGCGGCTGGATCAGGGCGCGACCCTGTCGGGCCTGAGCTGGGCCGCCGCCCGCAGGTAGGGATGGAGCGGAGACTGCTCGGGAGGAAGCCAGGCATGGGCAAGCAAACGGATACAGCGGGGCAGATCCCCCAGCACGGCCATCTGCTGGCAATCGAGCAGGGCCACATGGGCCCAGCCGGGCTGGCGCCTGGCGATGGCAGCCGGGAAGCAGGCATCGAGATCCCTCGTCACCGAAAAGGTGACAGACACCAGCTGCTCCCCCCCCAGAAAATTGCGAGCCACCAGGGCCTGCACCAGTTCAGTCACCGCGGCTTCGATCGCTTCGGCCGTGTTGGCCTCAGCGGTGGTGGCCCCGCGCAGGGCGCGCAGCACATGGGACTGGCTCATGGCCGATAGAGCCACAGGGGTTGGCCGTTCCAGGCGAGTTCGAGGCTGAGGGCCTGGCCCAGCCGCCGCAACTGACTGCGGCCCGGCAGCAGGCCGGCGAAGCGCTTTGGAGGGCTGCCAAAAGTGATCGCCCGGGTTTTCTCGGGGTCAAGGCCGCCCAGCTCGGCAGCCAGCCGCCGGGCCGTATCCTCATCGCCCAGGCCATCTACCAGGCCATGGTCCTTGGCCTGGGCACCGCTGAAAACCCGACCATCGGCGAAGGTCCTCACCAGTGCCTGGTCCAGTCCGCGGCCGGTGGCCACCGCCTCGACAAACTGGTCGTAGCTGGAGTTGATCAGGCCTTGCAACAGCTCCCTTTCACCGTCGGTGAGGGCGCGATCGGGGGAGAGGATGTCCTTGTAGAGCCCACTTTTGACCGTTTCGAAGCTCACCCCCACCCGCTTGAGCAACTTGGAGAGATTGTTGCCGCGCAGGATCACGCCGATGGAGCCGGTGATGGTGCCCGGGTTGGCAATGATCTTTTCTGCCGCGACGCCGATGTAGACCCCGCCGGAAGCGGAGATGTTGCCGAAGCTGGCCACAACCCTGCATCCCTTCTGCCGCAGGCGCAGCAGGGAGCTGTGAATTTCCTGGCTGTCGCCGACGGTGCCACCCGGGCTGTCGATTCGCAGCAGCAGGGCGGGGCATTCGCGCTGCTCCACCTCATGAATGGCCTTGAGCACCCGGATGCGGGTGGCGCCGGCGATGGGCCCCTCGATGGCGATGCGCGCCAGGGTGCGACGGGTCTTGCGACGCCAGGGCCAGGGCATTGGGGGGCTGTGTAGTGATTGGATCTTAAAAAGAACGCCCCCACCGGCCATCAAGCGCCATGTCCCAGGCCCTGCGATGGCTCCTGATGTTGCTGCCATTTGCCCTGTGGGGCACGGCGATGGCGGCAATGCGTCCCCTGCTGGATGGGGGCACTCCCCTGCAGGTGGCCAGTCTGAGGTTGCTGCCGGCAGGGGGCCTGGTGCTGCTGGCGGCCATGCTGCTGGGCCGCTCCCTGCGGGTCGCCGCCAGCGATTTGCCCTGGCTGCTGCTGTTCGCCCTGGTGGATGGCAGCCTGTTTCAGGGCCTGCTTGCCACAGGTCTGGGCCAGACCGGGGCCGGCCTGGGCTCGGTCTTGATTGACTCCCAGCCCCTGCTGGTGGCCCTTCTGGCCCGCAGTCTGTTTGGCGAGGCGATAAACCCGCTGGGCTGGGTGGGTCTGCTGCTCGGGTTGCTCGGCATCCTCTGTCTGGGTCTGCCGGCGCCGGTGCTGCGCCATTGGTGGCTGGAGGGTCCAGTCGCCCCAGGGGAGCAAGCCTGGAGCCACGGAGAACTCTGGATGTTGGCGGCGGCGGCGGCGATGGCCATCGGCACGGTGCTGAGCCGCTATGCCAGCCGTCAGAGTGATCCGGTGGCGATCACCGGCTGGCACATGCTGATCGGCGGACTGCCCCTGCTTGGCGGCGTGGGCCTGGCCGGCTCCCCCCTGCCCGCCTGGAGCCCGGCAGAGTGGGGCCTGATGGCCTACGCCACCGTGCTTGGCAGTGCACTGGCCTACGGACTCTTCTTCTGGTTTGCCAACAGCGGCGACCTCACCGGTTTCACTGCGCTCACTTTCCTAACGCCGGTGTTTGCCCTTCTCTGCGGAGTGTGGTGGCTCGATGAGCAGTTGCGGCCGCTGCAGTGGCTTGGGGCCCTGCTGGCCCTGGCGTCGGTGCTGCTGATCAGCCGCCGCCAGCAGCTCTGGCAGAGCGGCCCCCAGGCCCGGGAGCAGGTCCCATGAGGATTCTGGTGGTGAGCACGCCCTTGGGGGCCCTGGGCAGTGGCTGCGGCGGCGGCGTGGAATTGACCGCCACCACCCTGGTGGCGGGTCTGCTGGAGCGGGGCCATCGACTGACCGTGCTGGCGGCTGGGGGATCGGTGCTGCCGCCCTCCTGCGTCGCCGCAACGCTCTGGACCTGCACCGGCCGATCCCAGCCCAGTGCCCAGCACCAGGAGCGCAGCGCTCCGATCACGATACTGACCGATGGGGTGCTGCCGCGCTTCTGGCGGCGGGTGCTGCTGGAGGGCCCTGCGGCGGGCTTTGAGCTGGTGCTCAACCTGGCCTACGACTGGCTGCCTTTCTGGTTGACCCCCACGGCGCCACTGCCGATCTTCCATCTGGTCAGCATGGGCTCGGTGGGGGAGGCCATGGATGGGGTGATCGCCGATGTGGCCCGCTGGGACCAGCGGCGGCTGGCCTTTCACACCGCCGTTCAGGCAGCGGATTTCGCCCTGCTCCGCCCGCCGGTGCTGGTGGGCAATGGGTTTGACCTGGCGGCCTATAGGTATGGCGCTGAGCCCGAGCCGCTGCTGGGCTGGGCCGGGCGGGTGGCTCCCGAGAAGGGTCTGGAGGATGCGGCGGCGGCGGCGGCCCAGCTGGGCATACCCCTGGCGGTGTGGGGCCTGGTCGAGGACAGGGCCTATGCGGCGGCGGTGCAGGCGTCGGTGCCGGCCGGCACCCTGCAGTGGCGCGGCTTCCTGCCAACCGAGCAGCTGCAGGAGCAGCTGGGCCGCTGCCAGGCCTTGCTCAACACCCCCAAGTGGAATGAGGCCTACGGCAACGTGGTGGTGGAGGCAATGGCCTGCGGCGTGCCCGTGGTGGCCTACCGCCGCGGCGGCCCCGGCGAGCTGGTGCAGCCAGGGCTGAATGGATGGTTGGTGGAGCCCGATGACGTGGGGGGCCTGGTGGCGGCAGTGGCCCGGGTGGGTGCGATCGATCGGCGCGCCTGCCGCCGGTGGGCCCAGGTCAACGCCTCCCGCGAAGTGCTGGCGGAGCGGGTTGAGGCGTGGCTGCTGGCGGGGTTGGCAGGGCCCAAAGCCATCGCCCGCGGCCCGCGGCTCGGGCCGGGATAGGTTCAAGGCGTTCGCCCTGGCCGGATGGCCCCGCCGCCCGTCGCTTCGCCGTTGCGCCGCCAGGTGCTGTTGATCACGGCGGCGGTGGCCCTGGTGCTGTTTATCTGGCGACTGGGCAGCTCCGGCCTGGTGGACGAGACCGCCCCCCTGTTCGCCGCCTCGGCCCGCTCCATGGCCGAAACCGGTGACTGGTTGATCCCCCGGGTGAACGGCCTGCCCCGTTACGACAAGCCACCGCTGGTCTACTGGGCGATGGGGCTGCTCTATGTCCTCCCCGGCCAGGAGATATGGAACCCCCTGGGCACCTGGGCGGCACGGCTGCCCTCAGCCCTGGCATGCGGCGGCGTGATGCTGGCCCTGGCAGACACCCTGCTGCGCCGGCCCCAGCGACCTGAGCGGCCGGCCCTGGTTGCCCTGACGGCTGCCCTGGCCTTTGGCCTTTCACCCCTGGTGCTGCTCTGGGGCCGCATCGCCGTCAGTGATGCCCTGTTTTCAGGGCTCCTGGCCCTCAGCCTCATGCTGGGCTGGCGGACCTACGCCGCCCGGGGCCAGGGCTGGTGGCGCTGCTGGGTGCTGCTGGCCCTGGCCGTACTGGCCAAGGGACCGGTGGCAGTGGTTCTGCTGGGGTTGACCCTGCTGCTGTTCGGCTGGTTGCAGGCGGATATGGCCGGGCTCTGGCGACGCCTGAGGCCCCTGCCGGGCCTGGCGATCACGGCCCTGGTGGCGCTTCCCTGGTATGGCGCTGCCTTGGTGACCGAAGGGGAACCCTTCTGGCGCAGCTTCTTTGGCTATCACAATCTGCAGCGCTTCAGCGTGGTGGTGAACAACCACCTGCAGCCCTGGTGGTTCTTCGCGCCGGTGCTGGTGGTCGCCAGCCTGCCGGCCACGCCCCTGCTGATACTGGGCCTGACCCAGGGAGTGGGCCCGCTTAGCTGGTGCTGGCGGCCGGCGAAGCCCCTGGCGCCGGAACTCTCGCTGCAGCGTTTCGCGGCCTGTTGGTTGCTGGCGCTGCTGCTGTTTTTCACCGCCGCCGCCACCAAGTTGCCCAGTTACTGGCTGCCGGCCACGCCGGCAGCGGGCCTGCTGATTGCCCTGGCAGCCCAGCGGAGGCTGGGCTGGGCCTGGCGACTCAGCCTTGCCCTTACGGCCGTGCTGGCGGCCGGTTGGCTGGCGTCGCCCCTCTGGGTGCCGCTGATAGTGGCGCCGGAGATGCCCGGCCTGGCCCAGGAGCTGCTGGCCGGGGGCTGGCTTTTGCTGGGCGGGGGGCTCTACGCCCTCGCTCTGGTTCTGGGCATGGCCCTTGCGCGCGGTAACTCCCAGGAGCGTGGCGGTGGCGCCGCCGCCCTGCTGGCGCTGCAGCTGCCCCTACTTGCCTTTGTGCCCCTGGTGCTCATACCTGCCTGGGAGCTGGGCGATCGGCTGCGGGGGCTGCCGGTGCGGCAGCTGGCTACGGCGCTGATTCGGCAGTCCCCCGCAGCCGAACCGGTGGCGATGGTGGGCATGCTCAAGCCCTCCCTGCACTACTACGGCCGCCGGGTGGTGATCTACGAGGGGGCCGAGCCCCACAACATGGTCAACCTGGCCGACCGGCTTCGGACCGAGACCCGACCCGGCCAGCCAGCCAGCACGCCTGGTGAGCGGCCCACCCTGCTGCTGGTGATCGATACGGGCACCGCCGCCCTGCCCTTCTGGCAGGGCCTCGAGCCCCAACTGCTGGATCGTCGCGGCATCTACCAACTCTGGCGCCTGGATCGGCGCCGACTCGAGCGGCGGGCGGCCCAGCTGCAGAGGCAGGGGGTAGCAGCCGACTGGCGGCTACCGCGTCCCGAGCGCTACTGAGTCAGCCGGGGGGGGCGGGTTGCCAGGGCCAGCTGCTTCTGGCGACAGAAGCTGCAGTGGCCCCAGCGGGCCATCTCCCCGGCCGGGGCCGGACTGCCGCAGCGCGGACAGGTGGCCATGCCGTGGACATCCACCCGGCTGGGGTGGGCAGCCCACACCTCCCCCTCCTGCAGGCCGCCGGGCAAGGCTTTCGCCGCGGGGTGGTGTTGTTCCAGGCGCAGATCGCGCACGCTGAAGCCGTTGGCGCGCAGGGCCCCCAGCAGTTGGTGGCGGTTGTACTGCAGGGCCTGGAGCCAGGGGCCAGGGGCCGCCCCCACGGTGAGCACGCCACTGTGCAGACGCAGGGGCCTGCAATGGGGGGCGAGCTGGGCGCCGGCGATACGGGGCCAGGCCTGCCACAGGGCCGCCAGATGTCCGCCCTGCTGCCAGCGTTGCTCAAGCTCCCGCAGGCAGCTGGCCAGGCCGCTGGCGGGGGGGCGTGGTGGCGACATCAGCAGGCTGAGGTTGCCTAGCTGGCGGGTTTGCTGGCGGGGAGCCTTGACCATTGCTCGACGTTATCGGGCGGGCGGCAGTAGAGCTGGTCCAAGGCGGCGCAGCCTGGCTAACCTCGGGCCTTGCCCCCGCAATTTCCGATGGGCTTCTTCGATCGCCTCAGCCGCCTGATCCGGGCCAACGCCAATGCGGCGGTGGGAGCCATGGAGGATCCGGCCAAGATCCTCGACCAATCGGTAGCCGACATGCAATCGGACCTGGTCAAGTTGCGCCAGGCGGTGGCCACGGCGATCGCCAGCCAGAAGCGCATCCAGAACCAGGCGGAGCAGGCCGAGTCCCAGGCCGCCACCTGGTACGAGCGGGCCGAGCTGGCACTCAAGAAGGGTGAGGAAGATCTGGCCAGGGAGGCCCTCGGCCGCCGCAAGACGTGCCAGGACACCGCCACGGCCCTGAACACCCAGCTTAAGAGCCAGGCGGGTCAGGTGGAGCAGCTCAAAAAGAGCTTGATCACCCTCGAGAGCAGGATCGCCGAGGCCAAAACCAAAAAGGACATGCTCAAGGCCCGCGCCCAGGCGGCCCAGGCCCAGGAGCAGTTGCAGAGCGCCGTCGGCAGCCTTGGCACCAACAGCTCGATGGCCGCTTTCGACCGGATGGAGGAAAAGGTGCAGACCCTGGAGGCCCGCAGCCAGGCGGCCGCAGAGCTGGCCGGTGCAGACCTGGAGAGCCAGTTCGCTGCCCTGGAGGGGGCGCCGGAGGTGGACGATGAATTGGCGGCGCTCAAAAACCGCCTGGCCGGCGGTGTGGCGCCCCCCCAGCTGGAGCCCGTCAAGGTCAGTGAGCTGGATCCCGAGCTCGAACAGCTGAAGCGCTCGATCGACAAGCTCTGAGGCCTCTGCCCATATCTGGGGCTTCTCTCTCCATACAATCGGGCCAGCACGTGTTTTTGCGGGGCCCTGCAGTGTCCGTACTTGAGCTCACCGACGCCAATTTTCAATCGGAGGTGCTGGATGCCTCCGGCCCCGTGCTGGTTGATGTCTGGGCCCAGTGGTGTGGCCCCTGCAGGCTGATGGCTCCGATGATGGTCTGGCTGGACGCCGAATACACCGGCCGCCTGGCGGTGGGCAAGCTCGAGGCCGATGGCAACCCCACCAGCCGCGACGCCCTGCAGATCCAGGGTCTGCCGACCCTGATCCTGTTCAAGGGGGGCCAGGAGCTGGCTCGCCACGAGGGGGCTATGGCCAAACCCCAGCTCCAGGCTTTTGTGGATGCCCATATCTGAGCGGCTGGCGCGGCTGGGCAGCGGCGTCTTTGCCCGCAACGACCTGCGCAAATCCGCCTACGCGACCAGGGCTTTGCAGCAAGGGCTGCCGGAGCTGGTGGATCTCTCGCTCGGCTCCACCGACCTACAACCACCTGCATTGGCGATTGAGGCCATGGCTTCCCAGCTGGCAGAGCCAGCGAGTTCTGCCTATTGCCTCCACGGGGCCACCCTCCCATTCCGCATTGCCGTGGCCGACTGGGCCCTGCGGCGTTTTGGGGTGGCGGTGGATCCGGATCGGGAGGTGCTGCTGCTCGTGGGATCCCAGGAGGGCACGGCTCACCTGCCACTGGCGGTGCTGAATCCGGGCGATCGGGCCCTGCTGCTCGATCCCTATTACCCCTCCCATATGGGCGGCCTGCAGCTGGCCTCTGCCGAACCGGTGTTGCTGCGGCTGGATGGGGCGGCAGGTTGGCGACCCGACTTTGACGCCCTGGGGCCTGCCCAGTGGGATGCCCTCAAGCTGATGGTGCTGGGTTTTCCCCACAACCCCACCGCCACCACCGGTGAGCAGGCCTGGGTGGATGGGGCGGCGGAGCGGGCCCTGCGCCATGGGCTGGTGTTCGCCCACGACAACCCCTACGTGGACCTGGCTCTCGACGGCGAGGCCCCGGCATTGCTGCGCTCACCCCACTGGCGCGATTGCGGGATCGAGTTTTTCTCCCTCTCGAAGGGTTGGTGCCTGGGCGGTTACCGCCTGGCCTTTGCGATCGGAGCGGAGTGGTTGATCACCGCCCTGCGCCAACTCAAGGGAGTAGTGGATTTCAACCAGTCGCTGGCCCTGCAGGCCGGGGCGATCGCGGCCCTGCAACAGGCGCCCCACTGGCCCGAGCAGCTGCGCTCCACCTACCGGGGCCGCCGCGATGGGATGGCGGCGGCCCTGAACGCCGTGGGCTGGCCGGTGCGGCTGCCATCGATGGCGCTCTACCTCTGGCTCCAGGTGCCGCCCCAGGCGGCTGGCATGGGCTCTGAAGCCTTCTGCGCCGCCCTGCTTGAGGCCACGGGCGTCGCTCTGACACCCGGCAATGGCTTTGGACCCGGTGGGGAGGGCTGGCTGCGGCTGGCCCTGGTGCACCCGGTGGAGGAGCTGGAGGCCGCTGCCGCCCGCATCGGCGACTGGCTAGCAGGTCTTTGAGCTGGCAGCTGCGTCGGTTGCCGGTGTGTGCCAGCACGGAGCTGGAGCTGGATCGCTGGCTGGCTGAGCGGGAGGCACGCTGCTTGCCACTGGCGAGACTGGCCGTGCAGGCTGGGCGCCAGCGCTTCGGCCACGGCCAGCAGGGACGCCCCTGGCAGTCACCGACCGGAGGGCTCTGGCTGAGTGCGGCCTTCCCCTGGCCGGGGGCCTGGCCAAGCTCGGCGGCCCTGGGGCTGGCGGTGGCGGTGGGCCTGGTCCAGCAGCTGGAGCAGCTGGGGGTGCCGGTGCAGCTCAAGTGGCCCAACGACCTGCTGGTGCACAACCGCAAGCTGGCGGGCCTGCTGCCGCGGCTACGGCTGCGGGGAGAGTCGATCCGCTGGGCCCGGGTCGGCCTGGGCTTGAACGGTTGCAACCGGGTGCCCGCCGCCGCGATCTCCCTTGATCAGGCCCTGGGAGCTCGGCGGCACCATCCCCAGGCCCACCCCCGGCGCATGTTGAAGATGGTTCTTGAGGCCCTCGAATGGGCAGCCGCCCACGCCACCGAGCCCGAGCTGGTGCGGAGCGCCGCGGAGGCCAGGTTGTGGCGGCCGGCGGGCGGCTGGCTGCACGGTGGGGAGTTGTGGCAGGTGGTGGGGTTGGCAGGAGATGGTCGCCTGCGCCTGGCCAGGGGGAGCCTGGAAATCCGGCTGCATCGCCATTTCCAGGGACGTGTTGTCCCCATCGACGGGGCTGGTGCCCCAGGCTTTTTACAATCAACGTCATGAATGACCGGAGCAGCGAACCCCAGCCCAGCCGGATGGCAGCTCTGCTCACGCTGGTGCCCATGCTGGCTGCTCCATTGCTGGGGGTTGGGCTGGCCTGGGGCCAGGACCAGCTCTCCCCCACGGCCCCTGAGCCCGCGAGGCTGCCTGTGGCGCCGCTGCCGCCGCTGCCGGCGCCGGCTGCCCAGCCCCTGCGGCCCGATCCGACAGTGCTGCAGAGCCGCCCCCCAACCCGCTTTGATGCCTCCCTCGATTCCCTTGTGCGCGATGGGGTGGTGTCCCCGGCCGAAAGGGCCCGGATTCGCAGCGGCTCCGGCAGGACCCCCTTCAATGTGCCGGCCCACCAGCAGGCCTGCCGCAGTGGAGCCCTCTCCCAGCAGGAGTGCAGCAGCGGTGTGGTGGTTCGCTGGCGCGGTCGCCTGAACGAAGGCAGCGGAGCAATTGCCGGTGAGATGCCGGAAGGTTTTGCCAGCCCCCTGCCCCCTCTGACCGTGCCGGTTTCAGCCCTGCTGGCGGGGGCTGGCGGCACCTTCCGGCTCGCCGATGTGTTTGCTGTAACGCCGCGCCCGGCGCCGATTGGCGGCAACGGCAACCGCCAGCTGCTGTTCCCCCTGATCGGCTCGGCCGTGACCAGCAGCAATTTCGGCTACCGGCTCCACCCCCTGCTGGGTAGCTGGTTGATGCATGCCGGCCGCGACCTCGCCGCTCCGGAGGGCACACCCGTGGTGGCGGCCCTGGGCGGCAGGGTGGTGAGCAGCGGCCTTGCCGGGGGCTACGGCCTGGCCATCGAAGTCGAGCATGAGCGCCCCCGGCGCCGCACCCTCTACGGCCACCTCAGTGAGCTCTACGTCAGGGAGGGCGATCGGGTGCGCCAGGGCGAGGTGATTGGCCGGGTCGGCAGCACGGGTCTGAGCACTGGGCCCCACCTCCATTTCGAGCTGCGCCTGCCCGGCGATGGCGGCTGGGTGGCGGTGGATCCAGGCGATCTCGATCCCGGCAAGGGAGCAGCGGGCAGCGATGCCGTTGCCCTGTTGATCGAGCAGTTGTTGCAGAGGCTCGAGCGGCCGCCGGCAGGGGGATCTGGCGTCAGAGGCTGAGCCGCCCTGCGGGGTCAGCCCAGGATGTGGCCGTCGCGGAAGCGCACGATCTTTTCTGCCCGGGCGGCGACATCGTCTTCGTGGGTCACCATCACCACGGTCATGCCGCCCTGGTGCAGGGCATCGAAGATGTCCAGCACCTCGGCTGTGGTGTGGGAATCGAGGGCGCCGGTTGGTTCATCGGCCAGCAGCAGGGCGGGCTGGTTGATGATCGCCCGGGCGATGGCCACCCGTTGCTGCTGGCCCCCGGAGAGCTGGTTGGGTCTGTTGTTCAGCCGCTGCCCCAGCCCCACCCGTTCCAGGGCCGACTGGGCCCGCTCCCGTCGCTCGGCGACCGGCACACCCGCATACACCATCGGCAGCATCACGTTCTCGAGCGCACTCAGCTGGGGCAGCAGATGAAACTGCTGAAACACAAATCCCAGATCCCGGTTGCGTAGATCGGCCAGCTGGTCATCGCTGAGCCCTTCAACGGGGGTGCCATTGAGCAGGTAGCTGCCGCTACTGGGCCGATCCAAGCAGCCCAGAATGTTCATCGCTGTGCTCTTGCCCGAGCCTGAGGCCCCCATCACCGCGAGATAGTCCCCCCGGTTGACAGTGAGATCAAGTTTGTCCAGAGCGTGCACAGCGGTTTCGCCAGTGCCGTAAACCTTGTCGACGGCTTCCAGCTGGGCAACAGGGAAACCCATCTCAGGCTCAGCCGATCGCCTGCACCAGCATCGGCGTGCCGGTGACAGCCTGGCTGGCCCAGGTGAACAGGGGGTTGGAGAGAATGCCACCCACGGCGGTGACAATCACGCATCCCACCAGTGCGGTGCGCAGGGCCGGCAGGCCGGCCAAGCTCCATGAGATAGACGGGTAGGACTTCACCACGTCGGAGGCTTCCTGGGGCTCCTTCACCACCATCATCTTGATCACCGAGATGTAATAGTAAATCGAAACAACCGAGGTGACCAAGCCAACGACGACCAGCAGGTACTGGTGATCTGCCCAGCCAGCGAAGAAGAGGTAGATCTTGCCGAAGAAGCCCAGCATCGGCGGGATTCCCCCGAGTGAGAGCAAGCAGAGGCTCAGCCCCAGGGTGATCAAGGGGTCCTTCTGGTACAGACCGGCGTAGTCAGAAATGCGGTCGCTGCCGGTGCGCAGGGAAAAGAGAATGATGCAGGCAAAGGCCCCCAGGTTCATGAACAGGTAGGCCGCCATGTAGAGCACCATGGCGGCAAAGCCGTCCTCAGTGCCACACACAAGGCCGATCATTACGAAGCCGGCCTGGCCGATCGAGCTGTAGGCAAGCATCCGTTTCATCGAGGTCTGGGCAAGGGCGACCACGTTGCCCAGCACCATGCTCAGCACCGCCAGTACGGTGAAAAGCAGCTTCCACTGGGCATCGAAACTCTCAAAGCAGCCCACCAGGATGCGCAGGGCAAGGGCAAAACCGGCAGCCTTGGAGCCCACCGACAGAAAGGCCACCACAGGGGTAGGCGACCCCTCATACACGTCAGGCGTCCACTGGTGGAAGGGCACCGCGGCGATCTTGAAGGCCACCGTGGCCAGCACAAACACCAGGGCCAGGGCAGTTACAGGTGAGGCACTGGTGTGCAGGGCCAAGGCCACTTCATCCAGGCCCGTGCCCCCCCCGGTGATGCCGTAGAGCAGGGAGGCCCCATAGAGGAAGACGGCCGCAGCGGCAGATCCCACCAGCAGATACTTGAGAGCGGCCTCGGAACTGCGGGCATCCCGCTTCATGTAGCCGGCCAGCAGATAGCTGGATACAGAGAGGGTTTCCAGGGATATGAAGATGCTGACCAGATCGGTGGACCCGCACAGAAACATCGCTCCGAGGGTTGCTGCCAGCAGGATGCCGGCGAACTCTCCCACCGGCGTGCCGCTGCGCTCCACGTAGCGCCAGCTCAGCAGCAGGGAGATCAGGGTGGAGGCTGCCACCACGGCCCGGAAGGCGATGGCCAGGTTGTCTGCCAGAAAAGAGCCCACGAAGGCTGGCTGCAGATCCGGGCTGTTCCACTGGAAGGCCAGTAGCAGCAAGGCACTGCCCAGGCCGGCGTAACAGATTGGTGGAACCCAGCGGCTGGCGGCTTTTTCGCCGGCGAGATCGACAAGCAGGCAGCTCAGCAGGGCAATCAGCACCGCCGCCTCAGGGGCAATGGCACCGGCGTTCAATTGCAGATCCAAGCCTCCAGTGCTGGAACCGCTGCCGATCGCATCGGCCACGGTGGAGAGGGCGCCGAGCAGAAACATCAGAGTGTTGGCGGTGAGCTGGAAGCCCTGATATGGGTGACTGTAGCCGTGCTGGGCTGGGGAACTGGTCCGTGGATGCGATCAGGTCCGCGGATGCGATAAAGAGGGAGACGGTTACGCGCTGGTCTGTGGGTCACACCCTGGTGATTGTTGAGAGCCCGACGAAGGCCCGCACCATCCGCGGCTTCCTTCCGAAGGACTTCAAGGTGGAGGCCTCCATGGGCCACGTCCGCGACCTGCCCAACAACGCCAGCGAGATCCCGGCGGCCCATAAAGGTGAGAAGTGGGCGAACCTGGGAGTGAACACCGCCAGCAATTTCGAGCCCCTCTACGTGGTGCCGAAGGACAAAAAAAAGGTGGTCAAGGAGCTCAAGGACGCCCTCAAGGGGGCCGACCGGTTGCTGCTGGCCACCGACGAAGACCGGGAAGGCGAATCGATCAGCTGGCATCTGCTGCAGCTGCTGGGCCCCAAGGTGCCGGTGAAGCGGATGGTGTTCCACGAGATCACCAAAGAGGCGATCGGCCGGGCCCTGGAGCAGACCCGCGAGCTCGACATGGAACTGGTGCACGCCCAGGAGACCCGCCGCATCCTCGACCGGCTGGTGGGCTACACCCTCTCGCCGCTGCTGTGGAAGAAGGTGGCGTGGGGGCTGAGCGCCGGCAGGGTTCAGTCGGTGGCGGTGCGCCTGCTCGTGCAGCGCGAGCGGGCCCGCCGGGCCTTCAAAAGCGGCAGCTACTGGGACCTCAAGGCCCGGCTGGAGCAGGCCGGCAGCGGCTTTGAGGCCAAGCTCAACCATTTGGGCGGCGTCAAGATCGCCGGCGGCAGCGACTTCGACGAGAGCACCGGCGCCCTCAAGGCCGGCAGCAAGGTGCGCCTGCTGGCCGAGGCCGAGGCGCGAGCGCTGCGCGAGGCGGTGCTCGCCGCCCCCTGGAGCGTGGCGGCCGTGGAGGAGAAGCCCACGGTGCGCAAGCCTGTGGCGCCCTTCACCACCAGCACCCTGCAGCAGGAGGCCAACCGCAAGCTGCGGCTCTCGGCCCGCGAAACCATGCGCACGGCCCAGGGGCTGTATGAGCGGGGCTTCATCACCTACATGCGCACCGATTCGGTGCACCTCAGCGACCAGGCGATCAGTGCCGCCCGCAGCTGCGTGAATGCCAAGTACGGCAAGGAGTATCTGAGCCCCTCACCGCGCCAGTTCTCCACCAAGGCCCGCAACGCCCAGGAGGCCCACGAGGCGATCCGCCCGGCCGGCGAGAGCTTCCGCGACCCCGCCGCCACCGGCCTCGATGGCCGCGATCTGGCCCTGTATGAGCTGATCTGGAAGCGCACTGTTGCGTCCCAGATGGCCGATGCCCGGCTGACGATGCTGGCCGTGGATCTGGAGGCCGACGGCGGTGAGCTGGGCACCGCAAGCTTCCGGGCCAGCGGCAAGCGCATCGACTTCCCCGGCTTCTTCCGCGCCTATGTGGAGGGCACGGACGACCCCGATGCGGCCCTGGAGGGGCAGGAGGTGCTGCTGCCCGCACTCCAGGCGGGAGATTCCCCTGCCTGCAAGGAAGTGGAGGCCCTGGGCCACCAGACCCAGCCACCGGCCCGCTACAGCGAGGCGGCCTTGGTGAAGACACTCGAAAAAGAGGGCATCGGCCGCCCCTCCACCTACGCCTCGATCATCGGCACGATCGTCGATCGCGGCTACGCCACCCTGGCGGGCAACGCCCTTACCCCCAGCTTCACGGCCTTCGCCGTCACGGCCCTGTTGGAGGAGCACTTTCCCGATCTGGTGGACACGGGCTTCACCGCCCGGATGGAGAACACCCTCGATGAGATCTCCCACGGCCAGGTGCAGTGGCTGCCCTACCTGGAGAGCTTCTACAAGGGGGAAATGGGCCTGGAGGCCCAGGTGACCCAGCGCGAGGGTGACATCGACCCCGGCGCCTCGCGCACGGTGGAGCTCGAAGGCCTGCCCTGTGTGGTGCGCATCGGCCGCTTCGGTGCCTACCTGGAAACCAAGCGGGTGGCCGAGGACGGCAGCGAGGAGCTGCTCAAGGCCACCCTGCCCCAGGAGATCACCCCTGCCGATCTAGATGCCGATAGGGCAGAGCTGATTCTCAGGCAGAAGGCCGACGGCCCCGAGTCCCTGGGCGAGGACCCGGAAACGGGAGAGCAGGTATACCTGCTGTTTGGCCAGTACGGCCCCTACGTACAACGGGGCCAGGTGAGCGACGCCAGCCCCAAGCCCAAACGGGCCTCCCTGCCCAAGGGTGCCAAGCCAGAAGAGCTCAGCCTGGAGGACGCCCTCGGCCTGTTGAGGTTGCCGCGCCACCTCGGTGAACACCCCGATGGGGGCAAGGTTGAGGCCGGGCTAGGACGCTTCGGGCCCTTCGTTGTGCACCACAAGGGGAAGGGCGAGAAGGACTACCGCTCCCTCAAGCCTGAAGACGAAGTACTGCAGGTGGGTCTCAGCCGCGCCATCGAGCTGCTCGCCATGCCCAAGAAGGGCCGCGGCGGCCGCACTGCCCTCAGGGATCTCGGCACTCCCGAAGGCGACGGGGAGGCGATCGCGCTGTTCGATGGTCCTTACGGGCTTTATGTGAAGCAGGGCAAGCTGAACGCATCGCTGCCCGAGGGCACCACCGCTGCCAGCATCAGCCTGGAGCAGGCGGTGGAGCTGCTGGCCGCCAAGGCTGCTACTGGTAAGGCTGCCACTGGTAAGGCTGCCATTGGTAATCCCAAGGGCCGCAAGCCAGCAGCCAAGAAGCCAGCCGCCGCTACCACCGCGGCCAAGAAGACCCCATCCACCACCAAGACCGGACGGCTGCGAGCCAGTGCCGTGCGGGTGATCAAGGCGGCCGATCGCTGATGGCAGCAGCCGGCCGCCGATGCTTGGTGCTGGTGGCTGGCTGCCTGGTGCTGACGGGCTGCAGCGGCACCCAGTTTGGGGAGCAGTTGGCTGGCAGCTTTTCAGCATCGCCCTCTCCTGCTCCAGGCCCAGCTCCTGGCCCCCCCAGCCCTGCCGCTGCCCCCCCCTCCAGCCCCAAGCCCACTTCCCCAGCAACGGCCACTAAAACTCCAGCCAGCAAGGGCGCAGACCCGAAGGCCAGGCCAGCCACCCCCCAGGCCCCCAGGGTCGGGGACTCCCCCAGTAAGCCCGCTCCCTACCGGGTCACGATCCAGCTGCCAGCGGCGGATCCGGCGGCCCCAGCCGAGGCGGTGACCGAAGCCCTGCGGGCCGCTGGACTTCGTTTTGAGGTGGAAAGGATCGAGCGGATCGGCGCCCCCGCCGCTCCCGTTGCGCCCACGGTCAGCCCGGCACCGGCGCCGCGCTGATGGGAGAACCCTCCCGCCAGCTGAGCAGACGACAGGCGCGCCAGTTGATGGACACCGCCTATCTGGCAGCCGCCACGGCCCTTCTCTGGGTGGCGCTCTATTACCTGCCGGTCGGCAGCCCCCTGTTTCGCCTTGCCCTGCCCCTGCCCCTGGCCCTGCTGCAGTTGCGCCATGGCTGGCGCTGTGCCGGCGAGGGCCTGGTGGTGACATCCCTTTTGCTGGTGGCCCTGATGGGCCCGATACGAGGGCCACTGGTGATCTTTCCCTATGGCTCCCTGGCCCTCTGGCTGGGCTGGTGCTGGCGGCGGCGCGCCAGCTGGTGGCTGAGTTGGAGCGTTGGCAGCCTGATCGGTCTGGCGGGTTTCCTGGTGCGGGTGCTGGTGTTGTCGGTGATGGTCGGCGAAAATCTCTGGGTGGTGATCACCAGCGCGGCTGCCGGGCTGGTGGAGAAGGTTGCCGGAGGTCTGGGGCTTGCCCATGGTTTTGGACTGACCGAGGTGCAGTTGGCGGCGCTTGCCTTGGTATGGGTACAGAACCTGATCGTGGTGCTGGCCCTGCATCTGGTGGCCTACTGGATCTTTGCGCGCCTGCAGGCGCCGATCAGCGAGCCCCCGGAATCCCTGCGGGCCCTCGTGGCTCTCGATCCTCTCTGAGCGGGCCGATGGCCGCCGACCCATGGACCGCTGCCTGGCGGCGACACTGGCAGGCCGCCCACATCCTGGTGTTGCTTGCCGCCACCGACACTGCGGCGGTGCAGGGCATCTCGGCCGCCGGCGCCACGCCCGAGGCCAGGCTGGGCACGGCGGCAGCCGATGCTGAGCTCCTGCTCCAAGGGCCTGGCGGCGGCCGGCGGCACGCCCTGCCGCAGCTGCCGGCCGGGGTGAGCCCGGCCCTGATCAGCCACGTGGTTTTGCGGGAGCTGGGCCTGCTGCAGCGCACCGGGGTAGTGGATCTGGGCTGCCCGGTAGCTGCGGCGGTGCCCCACCTCCGCCCGCCCGCATTGGAAGGTGATGGCCCGGCCCGCTGCCTCAGCAGCGGCCGGGCCATGGACCCGCAACGGGTGGCGGCCCTGGTGCAGCGTGGGCGCACCTGGGGGAAGGGCTGGAATCCGGCCGAGCCACTCCTGCTGGCAGAGTGTGTGCCCGGAGGTACCACCACGGCCCTGGCGGTGCTGGAGGGTTTGGGAGTTGGGGCTGGGGGGCTAGTCAGCGGCAGTTTGCGCCTGCCGGTCCACTCCCTGAAGGCGGCCCTGGCGCTGCAGGGACTGGCGGCGGCCGGCCTCACTGGGGGTGGGGCAACGGCTGGGGGCGATCCCCTCGCGGTGCTGGCGGCGGTGGGCGATCCGATGCAAGCTCTGGCCGCCGGGTTGGTGGGAGCGGTTGCGGCCCGCGGTGCACCCGTACTGCTGGCAGGCGGCAGCCAGATGGCGGCGGTGCTGGCCCTGGCTCTGGCACTGGCGCCGCTGGCGACGCGGCCGGCCCTGGCGGAGCAGCTGGTGGTCGCCACCACGGCCTGGGTGGCAGACGAACCTGGCAGCGATCTGGCCCTGTTATTGGAACGCATTGGCGCGGCCTGGGGGGTGCGGCCCCGGCTCAAGGTGGCGGCCCTGCGCTTCCACCGCTGCGCCTGCCCTGCTCTGCGGGACTATGAGCGCGGCTACGTGAAGGAGGGCGTGGGAGCCGGCGGCCTTGCCCTGCTGTGGGAATTGGCCGATCGGGACCCGGCAGCCCTTGCGGTCGCCTGCGACCGGGCTTGCCGGATCGAGCTGGGTGTTTAGGGTCGCTGCCATGGACCCTTCCTCCCCCTTGCTGTCCCGCCGCCAGCTGCTGCAACTGGGGGTGACAGCAGGCCTGCTGGGCGCCTGCCATCCCGCCGAAGGTCCCGAGCTGCTGCAGGTGGAGAAGGAACTGCCCGCCGCGTGGCTGAAACAGCTGCCTGCCCCCTGGCGTTCCCGGTCGCTGGCTGATCCCGCCGCTGTGCGGCAGGCCGGATTCGCAGCGGGGCGACCCGGGCCTGGCTTGGTGGCCCTGAGCGACGGCTGGGCCAGTGGGCTGAGCCGGGAGCGGCTGCAGTCCTTCAGGGCACCCCGGCTCTGGGCGCGTCTGGCTCCGTTCAGCGCCGGCGCGGCCCGGCTGTTCGGGCCGGCAGGCTCCGATGAGCTCGCCTTTCCCTGGGCCTACAGCCCCTGGGTGATCGCCCTGCGCAGCCGTCCCGACCTGATGGCTCGTCGCCAGGAGGGATGGTCCCTGCTGCTCGACCCCAGCCTGCGGGGTCGGCTGGTGCTGCCCTCGGCCCCCCGCATCAGCCTGGAGATAGTCCAGGGCGATTTTCAGCAGCTCGAGCGGCTGCGAGCCCAGGCCCTGGCCTACGACGACCGCGATGGCCTCAGCCTCTTGCTCAGCGGCAACGCCGAGATGGCGGTGCTGCCTTTGCAGCCGCTCATTCCCCTGCTCCGCCGAGACCAGCGCCTGGCGGTGATCTGGCCCGAAAGCGGGGCTCCGCTCAGCTGGCAGCTACTGCTGAGGCCGGCGGCCCCCCAGGCCCTGCAGCCGGCTCCACCGCCGCTGGAGTGGCTCGGAGCGGTTCTGGAACCACCGCTGCTGGAGGCGCTGCTGGCAAAGGGCTGGGTGCCTCCCCTGCCCCAGGCTCTTCTGGCCCCAGTGGCCCGGCGTTTTCCAGCGCCGATGGCGGCGTTGCTCCTGCCGGGAGATGGCCTGCTGGGCCGCTGCTGGAGCCTGCCTCCGCTCACCCTGCCCCAGCAGCTGGCCCAGCAGAACCTCTGGGATGCGGCAGCCCCCAGGCCCTAACCCAGGCGTCTGGCAAAGACCATGCCTTCCCAACCCGCCCACCTATCCCGATCCCCTAGCCCCAAAGTCGCCGCCGCTCCGAGGCGGCCAGGCGCCTGTGGGTGTCGGCCAGCAGGTCGGGGATTGGCAGCTCCAGCGGACAACGGGGCAGGCAGGCGCCGCATTGCTTGCAGGCCTCGGCGTTGAGCTCCTCCCACCAGTGGCCGGCGCGGCCGATCAGGTTGTAACGCTCCCCCGCAAAGATGCCCATGCCATGGCCCACGGCCAGATTGCGAAGGCGCAGGAGTTCGGGAATCGGCACAGCGTTGGGACAGGGCAGGCAGGCGCGGCACTGGCCGCAGCGTTCCACCCCCAGGCGCTCCCGGCCGGCGGCCTCCAGGCGCAGCAGGGCTGCCCGGTGCTCGGGGTTGAGCCAGGGGTGCGCGGAACTGGATCGGCCCCATCCACTTTTTGGCGATTGGGGGCCAGCCAGGGAGGCGGCCCAGACCAGATCGTCCGGCTGCTCCGCCCCCAGGCTGAGGGTGGAGATCCCCTGATCAAGCAGGAAGCGATAGGCCAGCTCCAGGGGGTGGAACGGGGCGCAGTCCGCCACCAGTTCGGCCGGAGGGTCGTAGAGGCGCCCGCCCTTGTCGGCCGGTGAGATGGCCTGCACGCCCAGTCCGCCAGCGAGGGCGGCCCGGGCCAGCGGCAGGCGGGTCTGGTCAAACAGGTGCAGGTGCAGGCTGCAGAAGTGGAAGCGCCCAGTGGCCAGGGCGGCGTCGATCAGCTCGGCTTTGCCATGGCTGCTGAAGCCCACCTGGGTCACCAGCCCTTCGCCGAGGGCCCACTCCAGCAGCTCCCCCCCGGGACCGCGCAGCACCCACTCCAGGTGTTCAGCAAGGTTGAGGCCATGTACCGCCAGGTTGGTGAGCTGGGCGATACCCAGTCGCTTGAGGATGGCCCGCAGTTGCTCCTGGCCATGGGCAAGATCGCAGCCGGGCAGCACCTTGCTGGTGATTCGCCAGCCGCCCGGGGGTTCCAGATTTTCGCGCTGCAAGGTCGCCAGAGCCTGGCCCAGGAAGGCTTCAGCCGGGCCGTAGGCGGGTGCCGTATCCAGGTGGTTGATCCCGGCGGCCAGGGCCGCCCGCAGCACCGACTCCATCTGGAAGGGGCTTTCCAGGGCCCGCATGGTGCCCAGGGTGAATGCAGAAACTGTCTTCGCTGGAGCCGGACCGAAGGGACGTTGACCTGGGATCTCTGGCTGGCTGGCTGGCTGATTTTCCATACCTACTGGTTCCCCGTACCTACTGGTTCCGCCTACCTACTGGTTCCCACTCCGGTTTCCGGATTCATGGGGAGGGAGTTTCCGGGCCTAATGATTCACCATCTCCCTCGGCCGGTTCCTCCCCCAGTGCTTCTCCCTCCGCCTGGGCCTGCTTGAGGTGGCGCACCAGGTCGGCGGGGCTGGTGCTGTCGAGGAAGCGGCGAAAGTCATCCTGGTCTTGGGCGTCGGCTTCGGCATCCACCGGAATCGAGGCGTCGGCCACCACCTCCTCCAGCATCCAGATACTGCTGCCGGTGCGCAGAGCAAGGGCGATGGCGTCACTGGGACGGGCATCAAGCTCCAGGCTGGCCTTTGCTCTGTCCTCACCGGCCGCGGGCTCCCCAGCGTTGCTGGGGGCCGCCCCGGCGGCCGGAGCGGCCCTGAGTTTGAGCACGGCCCGGAAGGTATTGGCTTCGATCGTGTGGATGATCACCCGGTCAAGTCTCAACCCTCCTGCTTCCAGCAGGGAAGCCATCAGATCGTGGCTGAGGGGTCGAGATGGCGATTCGTCACTGAGCCCGGCCAGGATGTTCTGGGCCTGGGCCTGGTCGATCCAGATCGGCACCTGGCGCCGGCCGGCGGAATCCCGCAGCAGCACGATCGGACTGCGACTGGCCGCATCCAGACCGATTCCAGCAACGTGCATCTCAACCATCCCTTCCCCCCGGAACCCTCCGACCGATTATGACCAGGATGGTTGCTCCGGGGCCGAATCACCCATGTTCACCGGTCTGGTCCAGGCCCTGGGAGTTATCCACCGCTGTCCCCAGGGGGTGGAGGTGCGCTGGGGGCAGCCGGGCAGCCATGCCTTGGGGGCCAGTTTGGCGGTGGGGGACAGTGTGGCGGTGGATGGAGTGTGCCTCACGGTGGCCCAACGGCTTGCCAATGGCTTCCGCGCCGATGTCAGCGAGGAGACCCTCAGCCGCACAACCCTGGCCGCCAAGGCCGACAGGGGTGGGGCGGTGAACCTTGAGCCGGCCCTGCGACTGGCAGATCGCCTCGGCGGCCACCTGGTGAGCGGCCATGTGGACGGCATTGGCCTGGTGCAGGCCCTGGAGCAGCAGCCCGCCTCCTGGCGCCTGGAGCTGGCCTGGCGCGACCCCGCCTACGGCCGTTATATCTGCGAGAAAGCCAGCGTGGCGGTGGATGGGGTAAGCCTCACGGTTGCCGGCTGCGGCAATGAGGGGGTGGACTTCTGGATCGCGGTCATTCCCCATACCTGGGGCAGCACCACGCTGGGCCGGCTGGCGGTGGGCAATCGGGTCAATCTCGAGGCCGATCTGCTTGCCAAGTACACCGAGAGGCTGCTGGCGGCCAGGGGGACAACCACTGAACCCGCACAGCACGAATCGCACAGATCGCTGGATGGGCCCTGGCTGGCGGATCACGGCTGGATCTGAATGCTGTGCCTACGGTTAGGCGTGGTTGACGCTATTGGAGCCATGGGTTTGCGCTTGCTTTCAGCTGATGGTGCCGGCCTCAAGGCCTTCACCCTGTTTGAAGGGGTACTGATGCTGGTGCTTGGGGTATTGGCCCTGATCTTTCCAGTGCTGGCCTCAGCCTGGATAGCCGTGATCGTGGCGATCAGCTTCCTGGTAGGGGGGATCGTGGGCTGGATCAGCGCTCTGGTGCGCTCCCACCAGCTAGGCCGCTGGTACTGCTTCGCCAGGCTGGTGATCTCCACCCTCTTTGTGGTGAGCGGGGGGTGGATGATTCAGCAGTTTCGAGGCGGCCCGCTCGAAGGTGGGGTAGTGGTTGCCAGCCTCGCCCTCGCCATCGGCCTCGTATTTATTGTGGAGGGGGTCACATCAATGCTGGTGTCCCTGGGCCATAGCAGGGTGATGGGTTGGGGGTGGGGCCTGGTGAACGGCATCGTCACCCTCGTGCTCGGAGTCCTCATCGTCAGCATGCGGGGCTGGGGATTGCTTTCGGTACTGGGGGTGCTGGTAGGCGTCAGTTTCCTGTTCAGCGGTTTTGATCTGCTGGCATTCAGCGCCAGTTTCCACTCTGATGAATGACGAGGAGCTCGCCGGCTCATTCCTCCAGGGGCGACAGGGAGATCGATCCGTTTTCAGGGTGAATTTCAATCCTGAACTCCATCCCTGGCTCCAGCCCCAACCTTCGGGTGTAGGCGTGCCCAATGAGCAGGTTGCCATTGCCATGCACCCGGGTACGGAATTCAGCCTGGCGGCCCTTGCCCCTACCGGAGCCCCGGCCACCGCTGGGACCATCAGGCATCTGGAAGCCCTTAGCGGCCACAAGAGCTCGGTAAAAGCTCTTTTTCATCACCCGGCCACTGGGGCCGACGTAGCCGCAGGCTCGCGCAATCTGATCTTCCGGCTGGTTGCTGAGGGCCCGTGCCCGCTCAAGCAGGGCCTCGCCTGCCAGCATCTCCAACGGATGGTCACCTGGCCTGGACAGCATGGATCGACTCACGCCCTGGAAAGTTTCTAGAACTTATTCTGACAACTTTGGCTGGAAATGGCCATTGATGCCGAGGATGAAAATTACCTAGAAAGTAAATACGGTCACAGCAGATACAGGATCCCATAGAGCACCACCCATATCCCATCCACGAAGTGCCAATAGAGTTCGGAAGCCTCCAGGCCGAAGTGGTCACTTGGGCTGATCCGGCCTCCCTGCCTGGTCTGCAGGGCCACGATTGCTATGCAGATCACTCCCAGGGTCACATGCAGGCCATGGAAACCTGTAAGGGCGTAGAAAGTGCTTGCAAATAGGTTGTCGGTGAGGCTGAAGGGTAGGCTGAAGTACTCAACCATCTGGCCAGCGAGAAATACCGCCCCCAGAATTGCGGTGATGGCCAGCCACAACCGGCTGGCGCCAAGGTTCCCACCTCGACATTCCTGGCCAGCCCGGTGGAAAGTGAAACTGCTGATGATCAACACCACGGTGTTGATCGTAGGCAGAAGCAATTCGAGTTCGTAATTGCTGCCTTCCTGCAGGGGGTTCACAGCCCTGAAGGTGAGGTAGGCAGCGAAGAATCCTGCAAAGGTCATGCCATCGGCCACCAGAAATGTGGCCAGTCCAAACAGGCGGAAGTCGCCATGACCGCCAGCCAATGCCTCGCTTTCGCTATGGAGACTGGGGGTGGTTTCCTGAACTGGGGCGGTGCTGGTCATGGGGTGGCCTCCTGTTTCTGACCGTAACCGTAGGGTTGCTTCACAAGGGGGGGCTCCCCCAGCCAGTTCTCAACCGGTGGCGGAGAACTGGTGAGCCATTCGGGGGTTAGGGCATGCCAGGGATTGTCGCCAGCTTCCCTGCCGTTGATAGCCGTTATTACGATATTGATCAGCAATGGCAAGGTGCTTACGGCCATCAATAGGGCACCCACGCTGCTGATCTGGTTGAGGGTGGTAAAGGCAGGATCATACTCGGCGACTCGACGCGGCATGCCATTAAGACCTAGCCAGTGCTGGGGGGCGAAGCAGAGATTGAAGCCCACAAAGGTAAGCAAGAAATGGAACCTGCCGAGGTCTTCGTTCAGCATGCGACCTGTGAATTTGGGATACCAATGGTAAAGGGATCCAAAGATGACAAAAACAGTTCCGCCGTAGACGATGTAGTGGAAGTGACCTACAACGAAGTAGGTATCATGCACATGGATGTCAAATGGCACCTGGGCAAGGGCCACGCCCGTGATGCCACCGAAAACAAAATTAACTATGAAAGCGCAGGAAAACAACATGGCTGAATTCAAGGCAATCTTCCCTCCCCAAAGAGTGGCAAGCCAGTTGAAAAATTTGATACCCGTCGGAACGGCAATAAAGGCAGTGGCGATTGTAAAGAAAAGACGCATCCAGGGGGGCGTGCCACTGGTGAACATGTGGTGCGCCCAGACAATCAGTCCCAGGAAAACAATGGCCATGATCGAATAGACCATGGTTGTGTATCCGAAAAGCGGCTTACGGGCATGTACGGGCAGAATTTCACTTACAAGGCCGAAAGCCGGAAGCACCATTATATAAACAGCAGGGTGGGAATAGAACCAGAAAAGGTGCTGATAAACCACCACATTTCCGCCCAGTGAAGGATTGAAAAATCCCGTGTGTGCGATGATGTCAAAGCTGAGCAATAGAAGGGTTCCTGCCAGCACTGGAGTGGATAGAACAACAAGGATACTGGTGCCAAGCATGGCCCAGCAATACATGGGCAACTGCATAAGCTTCAAACCGGGACGACGCAGCTTGAGCACGGTGGCAATGAAGTTGATGCCGCCGAAAATCGAACTGCCGCCAAGGAGCAGCACGCTGAGTATCCACACCACCTGACCTGCCGCGGGGGTTGTGAGACTGAGGGGCGGATAGGCTGTCCAGCCTGACTGAGCTGCTGCCCCGGCGATGAAATAACTGCTGATGAGAAGAATTCCCGCTGGGGGAATCAACCAGAAGGCCACAGCGTTTAGCCGTGGGAAAGCCATATCCCTCGCGCCAACGTAGAAGGGAATAAGATAATTTCCAAAAGCACCATTCACCACTGGCACAATCCAGAGGAAAATCATCACAGTGCCATGTAGGGTCAGCACTTCATTATAAGTTTCTCGACTCACGAAATCGGAAATAGGGCTCGCCAGTTCAGTGCGTATAACACCGGCAAGGGCACCGCCGATTAGGTAGAAAATAAATCCGCAGACGAGATATTGGAGTCCAATAACCTTGTGATCGAGACTGAAGCTGAAGTATTTGATCCAGCCCTGGGGCTGCAGGCTGCCGTTGAAATCACTTGGATTGGCAAGGGTCATCGCTGCTCAGGTGGTAGTTGGGCTGTTCGGACTGTTCTTCAGCAGCCAAGCGTTGTAGGCATCGGGATCATGCACCACGACGCTTGAGCGCATGCCCCCGTGATAGGGGCCGCAAAGTTCCGCGCAGACTATCGGGTAACTACCAGCCTTTGTGGCTGTGAAGGAAAGCACGGTCGGCTGGCCTGGGATGATGTCCTGTTTCAGCCTGAATTGGGGCACCCAGAATGCGTGGATCACATCCTTGGCTTCCATGTGCAGCTCGACTGATTGTCCGGCGGGAACATGCAGCTCGCCAGTGGTGATATTGGCATCCGGGTAGTGGAAGATGAAGGCGAATTGCATCGCAGTCACCTCAACAGGCAGCACCTGGCCCAACCCTGGTGAGTCCATTCCGGCTGGTCCGATCCCGCCCCAGACCCTGGACGTAGCCGATGTCTGAACAGCTGGTTGGACCATGGACCCATGGTCCATGCCGGAGTGATCGTTGAGTGCGACCATGCCACCCATACGCTCATAGATGTCGTAGCTGTAGATACCTACAAACAACACAACGACAGCGGGAATTGCGGTCCAGACGATTTCCAGAGGAAGATTGCCTTCGATAGCGAGGCCGTCACCGACGTCGCCGCTGCGACGACGAAACCTGAACAGGCTGTAACCCAGCAGAACCACGATGCCGACAAACAGCATGGTGCCGATGCTGAACAAAACCTTAAAAAGTGAGTCGTAGGTAGCTGCGTTGCTACTGGCATCAGTGGGCAGCATGTTGATGTTGTTTCCCACCCAAAGCCCAGTGAGCACCAGGCTTGTGGTAGCTGACAACACATTTAGGGCGGTGCGGATCTGCACGCTGCGATCAAAGATTTCGATCAGCCTATTGGTCGGAAGCGATTGCTGCGCTCGAAATCTGTATTGATTGCCAAACCAAAGCGCACTCTCTTCTCAATGTGCGGGATTGCTGATGCCTCAGCCGGCTTGAACTTGCTAGGTTGCGCCTACTTCCAGGTGTGATGCCGCTTTGCCAGCAATTCTTCGCTCCGATGCGGGGCCTGGCGCCGATTCAATTCTGCGCCAGCGCCTGGGTCTGCTGGTCTCCCATCTGGTGGTGGCCCTCATCGCCCTTGTCGGCATCGGGGGCGCCACAAGGGTCATGGAGGCAGGGCTGGCCTGCCCGGACTGGCCCCTCTGCTACGGCCAGTTTCTGCCAGGTCGTCAGATGAATATTCAGGTCTTTCTGGAGTGGTTTCATCGGCTGGATGCATTTGTGGTGGGTGTGGCGCTGCTGGTGCTCACCGGCGTCGGCTTCGTTTGGAGACGTCGACTGCCGCCCTGGCTGCCCTGGGCCGCAGCAGGTTCCCTCGCACTCGTCGCCGTGCAAGGCGCCCTTGGGGCCCTGACCGTCACCCAGCTGCTCGCCTCACCCCTGGTGACGGCCCACCTGACCACCGCCATGCTGCTGGTCGGCCTGTGCAGTGGGCTGTTTCAGCGTCTTGACATGGTGGGGCGTGATCTGGGAGTTCCACCCCTCTGGTGGCTTCTGCTGGCAGCTATCGCCAACGCCCTCGTGCTGGCCCAATGCCTGCTGGGTGGCTCGATGGCCAGTCAATGGGCCGCAGATCAATGTTTCAGCCAGGGCAATGGCTGCTCCCTGCTGTTGGCCCATCGCCAGCTGGCCATGGCTGCCGCTATGGCGGTGCTGGCCCTGGCAGCAACAACCCCATTCCTGCCCCGAGGCCTGGGCCAGTTGCCCGCCCTGGCCGGTGCGGCTGCTGCCCTCGTGGGATTGCAGGTGGCCCTTGGTGTATGGAGCCTCAGGCTGCAGCTCCAGGTTCCGCTGGTGACAGTCGCCCACCAGATCGGCGCTGCCCTGCTGGTCGGCCTTCTTGCAGCCATGCTGGCCCGCTGTCTGGGAAGCTCCTCCAAGGCTGTCTCCCAAGCCCCCCTGGCGACGGAGGTCATCGGTGGTTAGTTCAACCGTTGGCGTGCAAGGACAGGCTCCGCCGATCCGCCCCTCCGTCCAGCTTCCAGCCTGGCTGGAGGTCGCCAAGCCCCGCCTGATTCCCCTGCTGCTAGCCACAACCCTGGGCGGGATGGCCCTCAGCAGCGGCGGGCCGGTCCCGGCCCTCACCATTGCCTGCACCCTGCTGGGAGGCAGCCTGGCTTCAGCCGCTGCCGGTGTTCTCAACTGCCTCTGGGAGCAAGACCTTGACGCCCGTATGCAGCGCACCAGCCGCCGCGCCCTGCCTTCGGGCCGTCTGGCCCAACGCCAGGCCTTCGCCCTGGCCATCGGGCTGACAGTGCTCTCGGTGGCCGTACTCGTTTTCGGGGTGAATCCACTGGCAGCAAGCCTTTCCCTGCTCGGGCTGTGCAGCTACGTGCTGCTTTACACAGCCCTGCTCAAACCCCGCACCAGCCAGAACATTGTGGTGGGAGGAGTTGCCGGTGCGATTCCTCCCCTGGTGGGAGCTGCCGCAGCCAGCGGCGTCCTGGGTTGGTCCTCGTGGTGGCTGTTTTCTCTGGTGATGCTGTGGACGCCGGCCCACTTCTGGGCCCTGGCGCTGCTGCTGAAGGATGACTACCACTCAGTGGGCATACCGATGCTGCCGGTGGTCAAAGGGGTGCTGGTCACCACCAGGGCCATCAGCCACTACGCCTGGGCCACCGTGGCCGTGAGTCTGCTCGGGGTGCTGGCCCTGCCAAGTGGTGGCCTGTTCTTCGGCCTGATGGTCCTGCCCTTCAACGCCCGCCTGCTGCTGCTCAGCTCCCGACTGCGCAGGGATCCGGAAAATCCCCAGCGAGCAAAGGCCATGTTCCGTTGGTCCATCTTCTATCTGTTTGGCATCTGCCTGCTGCTGCTGCTGTCCCGGCTTCCCCAGGCAGCCCTGCTGAACCCCGACCTGCTCGGCGCCTGGCTGCCCGTGGTCCCTAGATTGGTCGGCTGATTGGGGCTCTTTGGCTCAGTGATCGAACTGCAGCAGCTCTGCAAGCGTTATGGCGGGCGAAACCCTGGGGGGGGAGTGGTGGCACTCGATCAGCTCTCCCTGGAAGTGCCAGCTGGCAGCCTCTACGGATTGCTGGGTCCCAACGGCGCCGGTAAGACCACCGCCCTGCGCATCCTCTGCACCCTTCTGGCCCCTGACAGCGGCCTTGTACGGGTAGGTGGCCTGGATGCCCTGCGCGAACCTCGGGCCGTGAGGAGACTTCTGGGCTACGTGGCCCAGGAGGTGGCAATCGACAAGATCCTCACCGGCCGTGAGCTTATGCGCCTGCAGGGAAACCTGTACCACCTGAGCTCCCAGCTCAGTAACCAGCGAATTGACGAGTTGATTGAATTGCTCGGCATGGCCGAGTGGATCGACCGCCGTTGTGGCAGCTACTCAGGTGGTATGCGGCGCCGGCTCGACCTGGCGGCCGGGCTGCTGCATCGCCCCCAGGTGCTTGTGCTTGATGAGCCCACCGTTGGCCTCGACATCGAGAGCCGGGCGGTGATCTGGGCAGTCCTGCGCCAGCTGCGCGACGCCGGCACCACGGTGCTGCTGAGCAGCCACTACCTCGAAGAGGTGGATGCCCTGGCGGATCAACTGGCCATCATCGAGGCTGGCCGGGTGATCGCCCAGGGCTCACCAGCCGAGTTGAAGGCGGCCCTGGGGGGCGATCGGGTGACCCTGAGGATACGGGAGTTCAGTGACGCCCAGGAGGCAGAGAGGGTGCGTAGCCTCCTGCATGGCTGCGCCGGCGTGCGCCAGGTGGTGGTGAACCAGGCCCAGGGCTACTCCCTGAATCTGGTGATCGAACATGACGGCGTGGTGGAACAGCTGCGCCGCCAGCTAGCTGCAGCTGAATTGCCTGTCTTTGCCCTGGCCCAGAGTCGCCCCAGCCTCGATGACGTCTATCTTCAGGCAACAGGACGCACCTTGATGGATGCGGAGCTGGCAGTTGCTGGCAGCCGCGATCCCAAGGCCGAACGCAAGGCGAGCATGTGATGACGCCCTCCCCCTCAGCTCTCGCCGAAATCAGCCAGGAAACCCTGGCCCTGACAGGCCGTCTGTTCGTGCAGCTGCAACGCAGGCCCTCCACCCTGGTGGCCGGAGTCCTGCAGCCGCTCATCTGGCTTGTGCTGTTTGGAGCTCTGTTTGCCAACGCCCCGGCGGGGCTGTTGCCTGGTGGCATCAGCTACGGCCGTTTCCTCGGGGCAGGCGTGATTGTCTTCACTGCCTTCAGCGCGGCCCTCAATGCTGGCCTGCCTGTGATGTTTGACCGGGAGTTCGGCTTCCTCAACAGGCTGCTGGTGGCGCCCTTGCGCTCACGCAGTTCGATCGTGTTTGCCTCAGTGTTGTACATCACATCGCTCAGCCTGGTGCAGAGCCTGGCCATCATGGGTACCGCAGGCCTGCTCGGCTATGGCTGGCCGGGGGCTGGGGGCCTGCTATTGGTGCTGGTCACCCTGCTGCTGCTTGTCTTTGCCGTCACTGCGCTGAGTCTCGGGCTGGCCTTCGCTCTGCCGGGCCATATCGAGCTGATTGCGGTGATCTTTGTGGCAAACCTGCCCTTGCTCTTTGCCAGCACCGCCCTGGCCCCACTGTCTTTCATGCCCAACTGGCTTGGCTGGCTTGCGGCCCTTAATCCCCTCACTTTTGCGATCGAACCCATTCGCGCAGCTTATGCAGGTGAGGTATCCCTCACTGCGGTGGTTTTGGAAGCCCCCTTCGGCCCCCTGAGCACCGCAACCTGTCTGGCCATCCTCGCCGTGCTTGCGGCAGGCCTGTTTCTCTCGATTCGCCCCCTGCTGGATCGCAAGCTCACCTAGTTCGCTGTCAGGCTGGCTGATGAGGAAAACCTCCCCGACGGAGCTTTAACTGGTGGCGGAGTTCAAGCCCAATCCAACTGGATTGATCGTGTCTGTTCAGGCTCCGGAGGGTTCGCCGATGCGCCACCCGGATGTGATCGCTGCCATGGCGGAGGCCAGCCTGCGCCATGGTGCCCTTGGGGTGAGGCTGGAAAGCCCTGAACACATCGGGGCCGTGCGACGTCGCTGCCCCGATGCCCTCATAGTGGGCCTGTGGAAGCGGGTCTACCCCGACAGCAAGGTGTACATCACCCCAGGCTGGCAGGAAATCCTTGCGGTGTGGGGCGCGGGAGCAGACGTGATCGCCCTCGATGCCACCGAGAGGGCCAGGCCCGGCGGCGAACAGTTGGAGTTGCTGATCGGAAGGGCCCGGCGGGAGCTTGGGGCACCCCTGATGGCCGATGTCGACAGTGTCGCCAATGGCCTGCGTGCCGCCAGCCTAGGCTGCGAGTGGGTTGGAACCACCCTCTACGGCTACACAGAGGCCACTGCCTCTCTGAACCCACCAGCCTGGGAATTGCTGCGGCCTCTGAGGATGCAATTGGATCAGGCGGTGAGCCTGGTGTGTGAGGGTGGAATCGCCAGCCCCCAGCAGCTGCGTCAGGCCCTCGACCAAGGTGCAGACTTGGTGGTGGTAGGCACGGCCATCACCGGAGTTGACCTCCAGGTAGCGGCGTACGTGAAAGCCTGCTAGCGCTCACATCATCCCGGGCATTCCCATACCGCCCATACCACCCATACCGCCCATACCACCCATACCACCCATACCGCCCATACCGCCCATACCGCCCATATCACCTGCGGCAGGGGGAGCTTCGGGTTCCGGCTTATCCACTATCACCACCTCAGTGGTGATGAGCATCGAAGCGATCGACACCGCATCCTGAAGGGCCAGGCGCACCACTTTTGCGGCATCGAGGATACCTGCGCTGAGCAGGTCTTCATAAACACCTGTGAGGGCGTTGTAGCCCTTGCCCAGGCGCAGGATCTCATTGGCGACCACCGCCCCGTCGGCCCCGGCATTGTGGGCGATCTGGCGCACGGGTTCCGCCAGGGAGCGCTGCACGATTTGAACACCGGTGCGCTCATCGCCCTGGCTTGCAGCCACAAGGGGCTCCAGGCCCTGGGCCAGCTCCAGAAGGGTGCAACCCCCTCCAGCGATGATCCCCTCCTCCACGGCGGCGCGCGTCGCATTGAGGGCATCCTCGATGCGGAGCTTGCGGTTCTTCAGCTCGGTTTCCGTGGGTGCGCCCACCTTGATCACGGCCACACCCCCGGCCAGCTTGGCGATGCGCTCATTGAGCTTCTCGCGGTCGTAGTCGGAATCGGTATGGGCAAGTTCACGCCGGATCGAGGCCACCCGATCAGCAACAGCAGCCTGATGCTCCCCGTCAGCCACGATCGTGGTGTCGTCCTTGGTGATGGTGATGCGGCGAGCCTTACCGAGCTCGGAAAGCCCGGTCTTCTCAAGGGTCATGGCCTGGTCTTCGCTGACCACGGTGGCACCGGTGAGAATGGCAATATCAGCAAGCATGGCCTTGCGGCGATCGCCGAAGCCCGGCGCCCGTACAGCGGCCACCTGAAGCACGCCACGGTTTTTGTTCACCACCAGGGTGGCAAGGGCTTCCCCTTCAACCTCCTCGGCCAGGATCAACAGGGGCCGTCCGCCCTTGGAGACGGCCTCGAGCACTGGCACCAAATCTGAAATGGAACTGATCTTGCGATCAGTGATCAGGATCAGGGCATTTTCAAAAACGCACTCGCGACGGTCCTGATCAGTGACGAAGTAGGGGGAGCTGTAACCCCTGTCAAAGGCCATCCCCTCGGTGATCTCCAGCTCCGTGGCCAGGGAGTTGGATTCCTCGACAGTAATCACGCCATCGGCACTCACCTTGTCCATGGCCTCGGCGATCATCCGGCCGATTTCGGCGTCATTGCCGGAACTCACGGTGGCCACCTGTCGGATCGCCTCACCGGCGACGGCCTGGGCGCGGGCGGCGATTTCCGAGACGATCTGGGCGCAGGCCCTCTCCATCCCTTTGCGCAGTCCTACAGGATTGGCACCGGCGGCCACGTTCTTGAGCCCTTCGCGCACCATGGCCTGGGCCAGCAGGGTGGCGGTGGTGGTGCCATCCCCGGCAGTGTCCTTGGTTTTGTTGGCCACCTGCTGCATCAACCTGGCGCCCACGTTCTCGAAGGGATCCTCGAGTTCGACCTCCTTGGCGATGGTTACGCCGTCATTGACGATGTCGGGGGCTCCAAATTTTTTCTCGAGCACCACGTTGCGTCCGCGGGGGCCAATGGTGACCTTGACCGCATCGGCCAGGGCATTGACACCCTTCTCGAGAGAGCTCCGGGAAGCGTCTGAGAAGCTGATCAGCTTGGCCATTGGGAAGGATCGGGGCACGTGGATTCAGGGTCCCACAGCGGCCCCGCCCCTTGCAGGGCTCTGGGGTGGGGAAAGCCGAATCGAAACCGCACCCTGGCTGCCGAACCCGGCCAGCCTCGATAGGGTCGAAACAGGCAAAGCCGGGGAGATGGAAGATCTGCTGCAAACGGCCCTTGAAAGCGCAGACGAGGCGGTCGCGCTGGCGCCCGCCACCAGCGCCAATGCAATGGTGTTTGTGCTGGTGGCGGTTTTTGGGGTGTTGATGGCACTTGTGTATGTGCCGGTGCGGCTGTTTCTCACACTCACCGCCCGCAGCCGCCGTCTACGCCTGCTGCTGCGAATTCGCCGGCTGCGTGAAGAGCTGGGCCAGCCGATCACCAATCCCTGAGCCTCTAGCGCATCACCATGCCGCCATCCACCTGCAGCACCTGGCCAGTCATGTAGGCGGCCGCCGGATCAGCGGCCAGGAAGCGCACGGCGCCTGCCACTTCGGCAGGCTTACCCATGCGACCCAGGGGAATGGCCTCCAGGATCGGCTCCCTGTCGAGCTCGGCGGTCATGTCGCTGTCGATGAAGCCGGGAGCCACCGCATTCACGGTGACCCCACGAGCGGCAAACTCAGCCGCATTGCTGCGGGTGAGGCCGATCAGGCCCGCCTTGGCGGCGCTGTAGTTGGCCTGGCCCGGATTGCCCATCAGGGCCACCACCGAAGTGATGTTGATGATCCGGCCCGATCTGGCCTTGAGCATCGTGCGGCTGACGGCCCGGGTGCAGAGGAACACTCCGGTGAGGTTGAGGTCGATCACGCTTTGCCAGTCGGACGATTTCATGCGCATCAGCAGGCCATCACGGGTGATGCCGGCGTTGTTCACCAGCACATCGAGGCGGCCTTCACGCTCCAGCACGACCTTCACCATCGCCTCCACCTGCTCTTCATCCGCCACATTGGCCTGGTGGGCCCAGGCCCGGCCGCCGGCAGCGGCGATCTCGGCCACCACCGCTTCGGCAGCCTGGGATGAGCTGGCATAGTTCACTACCACCAGGGCCCCGGCTGCCGCCAGCTCCAGAGCTATGGCACGGCCGATACCCCTGCTGGCTCCTGTGACCAGGGCGACTTGATCGGCCAGGGGAGCGGGGCTGGACATCGCAGCTGGGGGCTTCAGTGGCGCTGATCGTATGGCGTGATCAGCCCAGGCCCAGGGCGGCCAGCACCTCGACTCCGCTGAGCTGGCTGAGGGAGGCTGCGGAGCCAAGACCCTGAACCCCGACGCGCTGGGGCAGGCTGGTGGCTTCCCGACCAAGGGCCACCATCGGCACCCCCAGCAGCAGGGCCAGCTCGACCGTCACCGGATCGCTGGCCAGCACCACATCGACACTGGCAACCTGAGCAGCCCGCTGACGCAAGGCCCCGGCCGAGCCACCGCCCAGGGCCGTCTGGGTCCTCAGGCTGGGCAGGCTGGTACGAATCGCTTGGGGGAGGTCTTGCCACTGCTGGGCCGGCCAGTCGTCAGCGGCGCCCGAGGGGGCCAGCAGCAGGGCTGGGCCTTCCCCAGCGGGCAGGGCAGCAGCAGCCGCGGCGAGCTCTGCCTGGGGGAGGGTCAGGCGGAAGGAATCTGCCTCGAGCCGCACCCCGATCGGCCTGAGGTAGGACTCAAGCGCCTGGTTAGGCCAGGACTCGACATTGGTTGTGATTTTTTCGGTGGCGGAGAAACCACTGGCGGCAATGCGAGTTGGGATATGGCTCATGGACAGCATCAGGTCCATCTGGCGACCGGGCGCCAGGTTGAAACACACCTGAAAATCCGGCTCGCGCACGGTGCCCATCAGGTTGGCCCAGTCGGCCAAGGTGGCCTGGTCGTAGGCGAAGGGAAGGGCCCGGCTCACCGCCGGATGCAGGCTCCAGATGCCGATGGCCTGCATCGGACAGACCACCTGCACCTCGGCGCTGAGTTCAGCGGCCACAGCCGCCACGGCGGCGAAACTCTGCAGCTGCTGGCCGCTGCCGCCCGGAATCAGAAACAGGGCGCGCATCGGGAGGACTGAATATCTCCAGCCTGATTGTATGGATGGGATCCGGTTTGACCCACTGCAGGGGAGTTGCTTGTGCATTTGCTGATCGCCGCCGCCGGCAGCGGCCGCCGCATGGGAGCAGCGGGCAACAAGCTGTTGCTGCCGGTGGCGGGCAGGCCCGTGCTGGCCTGGACTCTGGAAGCCGCCCTGGCATGCCCTGCCATCAGCTGGATAGGCATCATCGGACAACCGCTGGATGCGGAGGCGATTGCCGCGATCGTGGATGCCGCTTGTCCGGATCGGCCCGTCCGCTGGATCGTGGGGGGTGACACCCGCCAGGAGTCGGTGAGCCTGGGCCTGGCAGCCCTGCCGCTGGAGGCGGAGGGAGTGCTGATCCACGATGGCGCCCGCTGCCTGGTGGAGCCTGAGCTGCTGGAGCGCTGTGCCGCTGCCGTATCCGGCGGAACTGCCGTGATCGCCGCCACCCCTGTCACCGACACGATCAAGCAGGTGGATGGCGAGGGTACGATCACCGCCACCCCAGACCGCCGCATTCTCTGGGCTGCCCAGACCCCCCAGGGCTTTCCCGTGCACCAGTTGCGGGCGGCCCATGCCACCGCCAGGCAAAGGGGCTGGAGCGTCACCGACGACGCTGCCCTGTTTGAAATGCTCGGCCTGCCAGTGCAGGTGCTGGAGGGACCGCCCTCCAACATCAAGCTCACCACGCCCTTCGATCTCAGGGTGGCGACAGCCGTGCTCTCGAGCAGGCCAGCCGCCGATCCGGGCTGATTCGCAGCAGGCCGCTATGGCCGTCAAGCTCGGCCAGGGCCCCCAGGGGCAATGCCGCATTGCCGGCCCCATGGCCCACGGGCAAGCCAGCCACCACCGGTATGCCGAGATCGGCTGTGCGCTCACGCAGCACCTGCTCAAGCGTGAAGCCATCTCGCCCCTCCACTTGCTGAGCCGTTGTTGCACCCAGCGTTGAACGATCCGTCAAGGCTTGCTTGGCAATCTCCCCGCCCGATTGCCCATCGCAGTCGCTGAACATCCCCAGGCCGATGCCCCCCAGCTGCTGCAGTGCCCCGCACAGCCGCCAGTGGGTAAGCATCCGCTCGATCCGATAGGGAGCCTCGCCCACGTCCTCAAGAACGAGGATTGCACCCCGCAGATCGGGCAGGTGTGGGGTGCCCAGCAGGTGGGTGGCCACGGTGAGATTGGCCGCCAGCAACGGCCCTTTGGAGCTGCCGCCAACCCAGACCTCACCCTGCAGGGGGGCGAGGGGTTCACCGAACAGCACCGCCCTCAGCCGCTCCTTGCTCCAGGCGGGCTCGGCGGCCAGGGTGGTCAGCAGGGGGCCATGGACGGCACCGCCATGGCCCTGGGCCAACTGGGCCCAGAGCAGGGAGGTGACATCGGAGAAGCCCAACAGCCAGCGACAGGAAAGGGACAACGGTTGCTCCAGCAGGCGCGCCGCTCCCCAGCCCCCGCGCACGCAGGCCAGCAGGTCGGCCCCCCACCGGGCGGCGGCTTCAAGGTCGCCGCGCCGCTCCTGGTCGCGGCCGGCCAGGTAGCCCCAGCAGCGCCCGGGCAGGGGGGTGCGCTCCACCTCCAGCCCCCAGCCCTCGAGCACCGAGATGCCGGCATCCAGGCGGGCCAGGGCGGCGGCGCCGATCAGGGCCGAACTGGCTGCCACCATCCGTACCCGGTCCCCGGGCTGGAGCGGGGCTGGCTGATTCATGGCAGGTGGCCCAGCACCAGGGCGAGCAGCAGCAGGCCGCCTAATTGAACCTGGCGGCCGAAGTGGCGCCCGAAGGCCGAGCGGGGCAGATTGGGGCTGCCCAGCATGGCAGCTTCACGCTGCATGCCAAAGGCCGCCAGCAGACCCAGTGGCCAGGTGATCCAACCGGTGCCCTGGAGGGCGGCTGCCAGGCCCATCGCCAGGCTGGCCAGGCCGTAGCTGAGGGCCACTGCCAGAGGTGCCCGCGCACCCAGGCTGAGGGCGCTGCTGCGCACGCCGATGGCCCGGTCGTCGTCGCGGTCGGCCATGGCGTACACCGTGTCAAAACCGAAGGTCCACAGCAGGGTGGCAAGCCACACCAGGGCCAGGGGCCAGCCGCCCGCCAGGGACCCCGTACGGGCGGCCCAGGGGATCAGAACGGCAAAGCCCCAGCAGAGGGCGAGCACCAGCTGGGGGTAGGCGAACCAGCGTTTGGCCGAGGGGTAGAGCAGCACCGGCGGCAGGGCGGCGACCGCCAGCAGCAAACAGAGAGAACGACTTGCTGGAGGCATCCCCCAGACCACCACCGCCAGGGCTCCAAACAGGCTGACCAGCAGCAACACCAGTGCTCCGGTCACGCTGACGCGGCCATCGGCCAGGGGGCGACTGCGGGTGCGCTCCACCAATGGGTCGATGCGGCGGTCCCAGAGGTCGTTGGCGATGCAACCAGCCGCACTCACGGCCAGCCCCCCCAGCACGATCCAGCCGACCAGCTCGGCCGGCGGCGGGGCGGCGGGAGTGAGCCAGAGGCTCCAGCCGGCAGGAATCAGCAGAATCAGCCTGCCACTGGGCTTGTGCCAGCGCACCAGCTCCAGCCAGGCCCGCAGTTGGGAGAAGGCCATGCACCCGTTCCGTTGCGCCGCACCCTAGGTGTGCATAGGGGATGGGCCGCGGATGGCAAAGTGGCGCCCCAGCGGCAGTAGCTGAGCCCGATGGTCCAGCCCCCCACTCTTCAGCAGGCCGGCCGGCGCCGGGTGGCAGCTATCGACATCGGTACCAATTCGATTCACCTGCTGGTGGCGGAGGTGGATCCCAAGCTCTGCAGCTTCAGCGTGGTGCTGGCCGAAAAGGCCACCACCCGGCTTGGAGAAAGGGATCCCCACAGTGGCGATCTAAGCCCAGAGGCGATCGAGCGGGCCTTCCTCACCCTGCGCCACGACCGCGACCTGGCCCTCAGCCATGGCGTTGAACAGATCGTCACCGCGGCAACCAGCGCCGTGCGAGAAGCCCCCAACGGGCGGGATTTCCTGCTGGCGCTGCAGGAGCAACTGGGGCTGGAAGTGGATCTGGTGAGTGGCCCGGAGGAGGCCCGACTGATCTATCTGGGAGTGCTCTCGGGCATGGCCTTTGCAGACCAGCCCCACCTGATCATCGACATCGGTGGCGGATCCACCGAGCTGGTGCTGGCCGACGGTCGGGATGCCCGCTCCCTCAGCAGCACCCGCATCGGCGCCGTGCGACTGCAGCGGGAGTTCTTTCAGCAGGACCCGCTCCCCGCCGATCGGCGGGGATTTCTGCAGGCCTACATCCAGGGGGCCCTGGATCCGGCCGTCGCCGAAGTGAAGGCGGCCCTGCGGCCGGGTGAACAGCCGCTGATGGTGGCCACCAGTGGCACGGCCATGGCTCTGGCGGGCCTGGCGGCGGCGGAAGACCCCAAACCTCCCCTCAAGCTCCATGGTTACAGGCTCAGCCGAGAGCGCATCGACCAGCTCACCGCCCGGCTGGTGGGGATGACCCCGGAGCAGCGCCGGGCCCTCCCGGCCATCAATGAGCGGCGGGCCGAAATCATCGTGCCCGGAGCGCTGATCCTGCAGACCGCGATGGCAATGCTGGAGGTGCGGGAGCTGGTGGTGTGTGATCGGGCCCTGCGGGAGGGTCTGATCGTGGATTGGATGCTGCGCAAAGGGCTGCTGGACGATCGCTTCGTCTTCCAGAGCACGATCCGGGAGCGCACGGTCTTGCACCTGGCCCAGAGTTTCGGCGTTGACCCCCTCCGAGCCGATCGGGTGGCTGGCCACGCCCTGAGCCTCTACGACCAGTCCCGCGGGCTGCTCCATCAAGATGACGGCCCGGGCCGGGAGTTGCTCTGGGCTGCCGCCCAGTTGCACACCTGCGGCAAGAGCATCAACATCTCCGCATACCACAAGCACAGCTGGTATCTGATCCGCCATGGAGAGCTACTCGGCTACTCCGAGATGGAGCACCTGATGGTGGCGGCGATCGGCCGGTATCACAGGCGCAGCTTGCCAAAGAAACGGCATGAGTCATGGCAGCTGATCGAAGGCCGCGACCAGCGTCGAACGGTGAGTTCGATGGCCCTCCTGCTGCGGTTGGCCGCCTCCCTGGACCGCCGGCCGGCCCGGGTGATCGATGCGATTGAGGTACGTAGGAGGGAGGGCGCGGTGAGCGTGGTCCTGAAGCCAGCCAAGGCTGGCGCAGGTCAGCCCCAGGTGGATCTCAGCCTGGAGCGCTGGAGCCTTCAGGCCTGTGGTGCCGCCGTACTGGAGGCCTGCGGCCTTGAGCTCAGGGTGCAGGGGGCCTGAAACGCTGCCAGCGCACCTGGTCGATCGGGCCCAGGGCCCTGCTCGGTGCGGTGCCCAGCTGGGCCTGCACCAGGTCGGGGCGCCCGGCGAGCACCTGCAAGCCGGCTCCGACGGGGAATTGGCGCTCACCGCTGAAGGTGCCGCGGAAGAGGACCTTGCCTGCTTCGGCCTTCACCTCCAACCAACTGGGCTGCTCGCTGCGCAGCACAAGCTCGAGGCGGCTGGTTGCAACTGCTGGTGGCTGGGGGGCCGTTAGCTGGGGGGCCGTGGGCTGGGCCTGCGGCTGCAACCACCGATGGCGCAGAAAAACACCCCCTGTCGCCAACCCAGCCAGGATTGCCGCTGCCAGGGCAAGGGGCCCAAAGGGCAGCTTCGCGGCCTGAGCAGGAACAGGTGATGCGGCCGAAACTGGTTCTGGCAGGCCACGGGCTCCGGCTGCCTTGCGTTGAACAGGTCCGCTGGCCCTGAAGTTCTGCAGGGGAGAGCTGATATCGAAAGCGAGGCAGGAAGCCACCCTGCGAGCCTGGGCGATCACGAAAACAGCTTCCGGCAGGCGGCTGCCATCCCCATCCTCCAGGGCCTGGAGCTGCTCGAGGCCCATGTTGAGCCGGGCCGCAACCTCGCCAACGCTGAGGCCCTGGTCCTGGCGACCACGGCGGAGGGCTTCGCCCAGGGCAGCAAGAGCGGTGGCTCCAGCGGCGTCATTGGCCGAAGGGGATGGCAATGGGATCTGGGCGGCGGAAGGGCTCTGCCATTTTGAGCGCTGATAGGGGGCTTTGGCATCCAACAAGCTCAGATGGGCGATACTGGATTCGAACCAGTGACCCCTTCCGTGTGAAGGAAGTGCGCTACCGCTGTGCTAATCGCCCGCACTAATCCAGCTTAAAACACTGCCGACGGCCCATCGGCCACCATGGGGCATCCCCAGCCCCATCGCGTGAGCCCCAACCCCCCTGGAACTGAGTCTGAAGCCGTCCCTTCTGGATGCACTGCCCCCTTTGACGTCGACGTTCTGATTGTGGGCGGCGGCGTCTGCGGCACCGCCCTGCTGTTCGAGCTGGCCCGCTACACCGACCTTGATCGCATCATGTTGGTGGAGCGTTATGACACCCTGGCCCGGGTGAATTCCAAGGCCTCCAACAACAGCCAGACGATCCACTGCGGCGACATCGAGACCAACTACAGCCTGGAGAAGGCTCTCCAGGTCAAGCGCACCGCCGAGATGATCGTCCGTTATGCCGATCTGCTCGATCCGGAAACCCGCAAGCGCTGCGTGTTTCGCACTCAAAAAATGGTGCTCGGCGTGGGCGAGCGGGAGTGCGCCTTTCTGCGGGAACGCTTCGAGCGCTTTGCGCCCCACTTCCCCGCCATGGAGCTGCTTGAGAAACAGCAGATAGCCAGCTGGGAGCCGCAGGTTGGGTTTCTCCGTGGCCAACTGCGCCCGGAAGAGCTGGTGGCCATCGGCGTTCGCCGCACATACACCGCGGTGGATTACGAGCAACTCTCGGCCTCATTTGTGGCCCAGGCCCGGCAGTCCCTGATGGGCAGCGATCGCCAGCTCAAGCTGCAGCTCGGCACAAGTGTGGCCGCGATCAGCCCGGCAGGTGAAGGGTATCGGGTTGAGCTGGTAGCCACCTCCGGATGCAGTAGCGGCGCAGGTCAGATGCCTGGCAGCGTCCTGGCTCGCCATGTGGTGGTGAATGCCGGTGCCCACAGCCTGCTGATGGCCCAGAGGATGGGTTTTGGCCTGGAGTATTCCTGTCTGCCGGTGGCAGGCAGCTTCTACTTCACCCCCGAGCTGCTCCAGGGCAAGGTCTACACGGTCCAGAACGACAAGTTGCCCTTCGCCGCCATCCATGGCGACCCGGATGTGACTGCTCCGGGCAAGACCCGGTTTGGCCCCACTGCCCTGCTGCTGCCGCTGCTGGAGCGATATAGGGCGGGCTCGTTCTGGGAGTTTCTGCAGGTGCTGCAACTGGATTGGGCCGTGCTTGCGGTGCTGTGGCAGTTGCTGCGCACCGCTGACATCCGCAACTACATCCTCAAAAACCTCCTGTTTGAAGTCCCCTGGCTGCGGCGGCACCTATTTCTCGCCGATGCCCGCAAGATCGTCCCCGGCATGGAGCTGGGCGATCTCAGCTTCGCTGAGGGCTATGGCGGCGTGCGTCCCCAACTGATTGACAAGGCCAATCGCAGGTTGATGCTGGGCGAGGCCAGCATCACCGCCGGCCCGGGGCTGGTTTTCAACGTCACGCCCTCCCCGGGAGGCACCTGCTGCCTGGGCAATGCGGCCCGGGATGTGGCGGCCATTGCCAAGCGGCTGGGGTGCAGATTCGAGCTCGGACAGCTGGCCCAAGAGCTGTACGGGGAAGAGGGCTCAGATCCCGCCTCTGAACAGATGGTTATGGCTGGCTGAGTAGAGCCTGGAGCGTGCTTCGGCGGGGGCTGCCAGGGCGGGGCTCACCACATAAAGGGTGGTGCGAATCAGGCCCCGTTCGCGGCTCATCTGGGCCATCTGGGCCAGAGGCACAACACTGAGCCATTGGTCAGGCCAGCTCACCCTGTAGCCGATCGCCACCGGGGTGTCGCCTGGGTAGTGGCGCAGCAGCTCGGCCTCCACCTCCTCGACATGGCGGGCGCTGAGATACAGGCAGAGGGAGGCTCGCAGGGCTGCGAGGTGCTCCAGGGCCTCGCGTTCAGGCACGCCCGTGCGGCCACCGGTCCGGCTGAGCACGATCGTCTGAACCAGCCCGGGAATGGTGAGTTCGCTTTGCAGGGCCGAGGCCGCAGCCTGGTAGGCGCTCAGCCCCGGCACCACCTCCACGGCGACACCGGCATCAGCCAGGCGGCAGATCTGCTCTGCGATAGCCCCAAATAGGCAGGGATCGCCGTCGTGGAGACGCACCACGATCTTGCCGGAGCGGGCCCGATCCAGCACCACCTCAAGCACCTGCTCGAGGGTGAGGCTGCTGGTGCGCACCTGTTCACAGCCTGCTGGCGCCAGGGCGGCGATCTGGGGATTGACCAGGGAATCGGTCCACACCAGCACCTCCGCCCGCTCCAGTACCCTGGCAGCCCGCAGGGTCAGCAGGTCGGGGGCCCCGGGGCCCGCACCGACAATCCAGACGGTAGGGCCACTCAAGCGGAAACTCCACCGGGGTCGGGTAGGGGGCGATGTCGGCTGTACAACCACCAGAGGCCGGCACCCCCCAGGACTATCAGCAGCAAACTCACAAGTTGGGCCATACGCAAACCACCTTCACAGAAAGGGGGTCTGGAGAGCAGGCAGAGGGGATCTGTCCTCAACCCCTCGATCCAAACCCTGCCGCTGCTGTAGGCCATCAGGTAGATGCAGCTGAGAGCGCCTGGTAACAGCTGAATCGATCCCAGGCTGGCCGCCCGGAACAGGAGCAGCAGCAGGATGCAGACCCCCAGATTCCAGATGGATTCGTATAGGAAGGTGGGGTGAAAATAAGCCTGGTCAAGAAATTCGCTGGGCCTAAACTCCAGCGGAATAAACAACTTCCAGGGCAGATCTGTGGGCAATCCAAAGGCCTCAGAGTTGAAGAAATTACCCCAGCGCCCGATGGCCTGGCCCAGGGCGACTGCGGGAACCAGCACATCCAGCAGGGGCCAGAAGGGCTGCCTGCGCCAGCGGCAGAAGAGCACTGCAGCGATGCTGCCCCCCAGCAGCGCCCCATGAATGGCGATGCCGCCGCGCCAGATTGCCAGGGCATCGATCCAGTTGCCGCTGTACTGGCGCCACTCCAGCACCACGTAGTAAAGGCGGGCACCGATCACGGCTCCCAGCACCAGCAACGGCAGCAGATCGGCGATCAGAGCAGGGTCGATGCCACGGGCCCGGCCCAACCGGGTGGCCAGGCTGAGACCCAGGAGCACGGCAATGGCGATCAGCAGCCCGTACCAGCGCAAGGCAAAGGGGCCCAGCTGGAACACCAGGGGCCCCGGGGAGGTGAAGGTGGCAAGCACGCTGGTCAGATGATGCCTTCAGCGGCCTGAACTTTCTCCACCTGACGCTTCTTGAGCACCAACATGATCTGGGCGATGGCGATGGCGGCGAAGAAGGCCAGCAGACCGTAAATTCTCACGGGGTTCTGGAGCACCACCTCCGCATCGAGCTGGCCGAAGCCGCCGACGTTGGGGTCGTTGGTGAGGGAGGCACCGGCGGTGACCGCATCGCCAACGGCCACGGTGACTGTGGGGCCGGCTGGTACCGTTTCGGTGGCAGTGCTGCCATCTGCTGCTGTGATCTCAACCAGGGAGGAGCCGTTATCGCCAGCGCTGATGGCCGATACCTCGCCGCTCACAGGAGCGTTGAAAACGCCATTGTTGCTTTTCTCGCCGGTGGGGTACACCTGGCCCCGGCCTCGGTTGCCTCCCACGTGCAGCTGGTATTTGCCGAAGTGGATGCTGCTGTCAGTTGAGGGATCAGGGGAGAGGATCGGAAAGACGATCTCCTGGTGCTGGTCTCCCGGGAGGGGACCTACCAGGAGGATATTGGGCTGATCATCTGAGTATTGGGTGTAGTAGACACCGGCTGTCTCCTCCTTCAGCTCATCGCTGAGACGATCCTGGGGGGCCAGGGTGAACCCCTCGGGCAACATGACGACCGCCCCCACATTCAGGCCGGTGGGGCTGCCGTCCCCTGCCACCTGCTGGACGCTGGTGTCGTACGGAATTTCCACCACAGCCTTGAACACCGTGTCGGGGAAGACGGCCTGGGGCACTTCGACGCGGGTGGGTTTCTTGGCCAGGTGGCAATTGGCGCAGACGATCTTGCCTGTGGCTTCCCGCGGGCTGGCGTAGTTCTGCTGGGCCCAGAAGGGATAGGCCCAGCTGGGGCTGGCACCACTGAACAGCACGGTGAAGCTGAGGGTGGCGCCGATCAGGCAGCCCAGCAGCAGGGAGAGGGAACGACGCATCACGGGATCAGGCGACAGACGTAAAGGGGAACGGGGATCGGGAGATCAGGCCCACCAGGGCTTGTCGCCGGTGCGGAAGTCGGTTTCGCTCCACTGGCTCACGAAAACGTTGTCGTTCTCGACCGACACGTGGGCCAGGGCCAGGGAGAGCGGGGCAGGACCGCGCACCACCTTGCCGGTGGCGTCGTACTGGGAGCCATGGCAGGGACACATGAACTTGTTGGCGCCGCTGTTCCAGGGCACCACGCAGCCCAGGTGGGTGCAGATCGCATTAATGCCGTAGCTGCCGATGGCGTCGCTGCCTTCAACAATCAGGTAGGTGGGGTCACCCTTGAGACCCTGCACCAGGCTGCGGTCACCCTCCTTGTGGGTGCTCAGCCAGCCGCTGGCGGTGACGTTGTTACCCAGTTCGTCCTTGGCAGTGGTGCCCCCTCCGGAGCCGGCCGCCCTAGGGGGAATGAAGTAGCGGGCCACCGGATAGAGGGCCCCCAGTGCCACGCCGGTGACCGACCCGAAGGTCAGCAGGTTCATGAACTGCCGACGACCCATTCCGGGGACATCACCACTGGCGCCGCTGGAGGCGCTCGCAGGCATCTGGGTCATATCGGCGTGCCATGACATCGTGGGGTCCATTATGAACCTTGCCCCTGCAGCCCCGGGGCGCGGAAGCCAGGCCGCGGCTGGGCCTGCAACATGCTGTTGTGCAATCCATCGCCACCAGCGCAGCGTGAGCCCGGGCCTGCCCCTGCCACCCCCCGCCCTGCCCTCGCCCGATGGGACCGGGGCTCCCTTGACCGGCCAGGAGATCTGGGACCTGTTGCAGGCCCGCTGGCAGGCCTCCTACGACCTGCAGCTGGTGCAACGGCGCGGCCGCCTCTATCTGCAGGTGATGTGGGCCTACCTGGAGCAGCAGTCCTTTCCACTCAGCCAGCAGGAATACCGCCTCAAGCTCGAGGAGCTCTGTGGACTGCTCAATGGGTTGGGGGTGGCAGGCCAGGTGCGGCACTGGCTGCTCACCACCACCGACAAGCCGAGGCAGGGGCGGGCCATGGGTCTGGCCCTGGAAATTCCTGCCGGGCGGGCCAGCGAATTTCTGATCTGAGAGGTTGATCTCAGGCGGTTCGCACCCTTTCACTCAGGGCAACAAGGGCGATGCCCACCAGATAGAGGGCCGTGATGGCGCCCGAGAGCAGCAGCATGGTCACCGGGTCGGTGGAAGGGGTCAGCACGGCCCCTGCCAGGGCACTGGAGAGCACCACCCAGCGCCATCCCGAGAGCATCGCCTTTGCCTGCACAATTCCCAGGGCGCCCAACAGCAGCTGCAGCACGGGCAGCTGGAAGGCCAGGCCCGTAGCCACCATCAGGAGCAGGACGAAGTCCAGGTAGCGCTCGATCGACCAGCTCGGCTCCACCACATCGGCGCCATAGCTCACCAGAAAGTTCAGGGCCGCAGGCACCAGGGCCCACCAGGCGAAGGCCAGCCCGGCCAAAAACAACAGGGCTGAGCCTGCAACGGCAGGGGCCACCAGGCGACGCTCCCTGCGGCTGAGACCGGGCAACACAAATGACAACCCCTCATAGAGCACATAGGGAAGGGCCAGGCTGAGCCCGGCATAACCAGCCACCTTCAGCGACACGAAAAGGAACTCACCAGGCGCCAGCTGCAGAAAGCGGATCCCAACAGCGGGCATTTCCAGCAGACGCACCAACGGCTTGACGGCCAGCAGGCAGCCAGCGGCCCCCAACAGCACGGCCACCAGGCTGCGCAGCACCCGCCGGCGCAGTTCCTCGAGATGGTCCACCAGACTCATCTCCACCTCCCCAGGAAACTCCTCGAGGTCCTGTTCCCTGGTCAGCCGGATGGGTGGCGGAGCGCTCGGGGGAGGATCCTTGATGGGCGGAGCCGGGCTGCCTGGCTTGGCTGGATCGGATTCGGACCTCATGGTGACACGGCTGCGAGGAGGTCAAGAGCGCGTTGGGGCTCGCCCCAGAGCACGGTGCCGCCGCGATGGCGCACCGTGCCGGGCGCGGCTCCGGGAATGCGCTGCAGATCCTCGGTGGGAACCATCACAACCGGGACCCGGATGTTGCCGCGGCCGCGACTGAAATGGGCGGCCAGATCGGCGGCGGCCTGCAGATCGCCCTCGTTTGCCGGCTGCTGGGAACTCTTCAGCACCACATGGCTCCCCGGCACTTCCTGAGCATGGAACCAGAGATCGCCGCGGCGGGCCTGCCGCAGGGCGATCCAGTCGTTCTGGCGATGGTTGCGCCCCACCTGCAGAGGCAGGCCGGAAGCGGTAAGCAGCTCCAGCGGCTGGGGCACGCCCTCGACCCCGGAGCCCGATCGAGCCCGGCGGGGGGCTGCATTGGGCCCAAACCCGCCCCCCATGGCTTCCAGGTCAGCGGCCAGCCCCTGCACCTGGGAGAGGTTTTCGGCCTGATCGAGGTAGGTGAGACTCGCCTCCAACCAGGCCAGCCGCTGGTGGTGCAGCTCCAGCCGCGGGGCGATCGCCGCCACTGAGCGGCGACGTTTCCGGGCAGTTTTGTAGAGCTTCTGGGCTGCCTCGATGCACTGACGACTGGGTTGGGGTTGGCTGAGAAGGGCGTCAGCCCGGCGCTGCAGCCCATCGGCCTCCGCAACTGCAGCCAGCAGGATCTCCAGTTCATGCGCCCGTCGGGATTCCCGGGAGACCACAGCCTGGAGCCTTTGGCGCAGTTGCTGGCGCTGCTGCATCAGGGCGCTGGCCTCGAGCTGCTGGCTGAAATAGGCGGCCAGGCCCCGGTTTACCCCCAGCGGCTCCGGTGGGCAAGGGTTGCCCCAGCAGCGGTAGCCCTCCGGCTCGATCCGCCAGCAGAACTGCTCCCCTGCAACGGCGCTGAGCCACTGGCGCCAGAGCTGCCAGAGCTGCTGCCATTGGGCTGGGCTGAGCCGGCCCACCTCGAGCACCCCCCAGCCCGGCGGCAGCAGCTGGCGCAGCAAGGCCGGGCTCATTGCCTGGTATGCGTCGCATAGGGCCTGCTGCAGCGGCAGAGGCACCAGAGTGAGCCGTCGGTGCCAGCTCTCAAAGCTCTCCTCGAGCCGCGGGGGCTCGCCGCCCAGGGGCGGCGGGGGCTGGTAGTGATCGCCCGTGCCGATGGGCCGCAGACGCGATTGGCTCTGTTTTACCTGGCGGGCCAGAGCCACCACCTGACGGCCGGCATCCAGCAGCAAAAGGTTGCTGTGGCGCCCCATCAGTTCAACCACCAGCCAGCCCAGCACAGGCTCCTCGGGGCGCGGAGCGAAGCCCAGCTCCACCACCCGCTCCCAGCCCTCCTGACGAATTTCCACCAGGGCCAGCCCCCGCAGTCCATGCTGCAATTGCTGGGCCAGGGTGCTGCCGTCGCCCTGTCGGGGCGGCGGCCCAATCGTGTGCAGACGGGCCGCTTCCGCCTGCCAGCTGAGCTCGAGCCAGTGGGTCCCCCTGAGGTTGCGCAGGCTTAGCTGCAGGGTCTGGGGGCTGGATTGCTGGGCCTTCTCGAACCGGCTGGGCAGCAGCAGGGCTCTCCATTCCGCCAAAAGCGCCCGCAGGGTAGTTACATCCACTGCCTGCAGGCGAGAGCGGGCCATGGGCAGGGCAGGGGCTTCGAGGCTGGCTTCTACTCTGCAGGCCAGAGCTGATAACTGCCATGAGGGCCATGCCCGGTCGCCTCACCGTGATCACCGGCCCCAGTGGGGTTGGCAAGGGAACCCTGGTGAAGGGATTGCTGGAGCGTCACCAGGAGATCTGGCTCTCCATCTCGGCCACCACCCGTCCCCCCCGGGCCGGCGAGGTGGATGGTGAACACTATTTCTTCCTGAGTCGCCCCGCCTTTGAGCAGCAGGTGGCCGAGGCTGGCTTCCTGGAGTGGGCTGAATTTGCCGGCAATCTCTACGGCACCCCCCGTGAGCCAGTGGAGGCCCAGCTAGCCGCCGGCCGGGCCGTGATCCTGGAGATTGAGCTGGAGGGGGCCCGCCAGGTGCGCAGGAGCTTTGCCGCCGGATTTCAGATATTCGTTGAGCCCCCCAGCTTTGAGGAACTCGAGCGTCGCATCCGGAGCCGCGGCAGCGACAGTGAGGAGTCAATCAACCGCCGCCTGACCCGGGCCCGCATTGAGCTGGAGGCGGCGCCGGAATTCGACGCCCGGCTGTTGAACGGCAATCTGGAAGAAGCCTTGAGCCAGCTTGAGCAACTGATGGGGCTGAACCGTTAGGACGCCGTCAGAGCGGATGGAAGAGCAGGTCGGGGAAGAAGCGGTTGAACTCGATCAGGATGCCCGCTGTGAGGGTGAACCAGACTGCGGCAAAGACAGGGGCGGTGGTCAGAAATTTTTTCATTGTTGAAATTCAGATCGGAATGGGCAGCAGGGCACAGCTGGTCAGCGGGGGGAAACCGTGACCTTGTCGTCAGCTTCGAGCAGCTTGCCGCTGGTGAATTCGCCAAAGGCGGCCAGGGGCCAGGTGGCAGCGGCCAGGGTGCTCTTGAAGGCCAGGGGCACATCGATCTGGATCTCCTTCATGGTGGCGTCTTTGTCGCCCCGGATAGCCCTCAGATAATTGCGGCCAGCCCAGCCGATGCAACCGGCGATGTAGAGAAAGGCAATGCCAGGGATCATGAAGTCACCGGCATGGCTCCAGCGACCATCAACAATCAGATGGGGCAGGCCATCGGCACCGCAAACGGCCTGGCTGTACATGGCGAAACGGGCCCTGGCCTGGTCGGTTTTGGCAGCTGCGGCCCGCTGCTGGAAGCGGGCACTTTCGGAGCAGGGGGTCAGGCCCGCCACGTCCGCATGGGCCATGGGAGCGAAGCCAACCAGCAGGAAGGCTGAGAGCAGAACTGCGAAGAGTCTGGGGAGGAGAAGACGGCGCATCAGACGTGGGGCCGCGGGGCAGGATGTCACCCACGGACAGTACGGGAGCTCCCCAGGTCAGATGCCCACGGTTCTTGCCCTCGAAACAAGTTGTGACGAGTCGGCGGCAGCGATTGTGCGCGACCGGACCCTGCTGGCCAGTGCCCTGGCATCCCAGGTGGAAGAGCACGCTCGCTGGGGGGGGGTGGTGCCCGAAATCGCCTCCCGTCGCCATGTGGAGGCCTTGCCCCAGTTGATCGCCCAGGTGTGCCTCGAGAGCGGGGTCCCCCTGGGCGATCTGGATGGCATCGCCGCCACCGTTGCCCCTGGCCTGGTGGGGGCCCTGCTGGTGGCGTCGGTGACGGGTCGCACCTTGGCTCGCCTGTTTTCCAGGCCTTTTGTAGGTGTCCACCATCTGGAGGGCCACCTCTGCTCGGTACAGCTGGGGGAGCCCCTGCCGCCCGGCCCATACCTGGTGCTGCTGGTCAGTGGAGGCCACACTGAACTGCTGCGGGTGGATGGCCCAGGCCGCTATCTCCGCCTGGGCCGCAGCCATGACGATGCCGCCGGCGAGGCCTTTGACAAGGTGGCCCGGCTACTGGGCCTGGCCTACCCGGGTGGTCCGGCCATCGAGGCCGCAGGTCGGCAGGGCGATCCAACCCGCTTTGCCCTGCCCAAGGGACGGGTGTCTCGCCCGGACGGGGGCTTCTACCCCTACGACTTCAGTTTCAGTGGCCTCAAGACGGCCATGTTGCGCCAGGTTCGGGCCCTGGAGCAGGCCGGGGCCAGGCCCACCGATCCCCTGGTCCTGGCCGATCTGGCAGCCAGTTTTGAGCAGGTGGTGGCTGAGGTGTTGGTGGAGCGGAGTTGTCGCTGCGCCCGGGACCAGGGGCTTGAAACCCTCGTTTTGGTTGGGGGTGTGGCTGCCAACAGACGGCTACGGGCTCTGCTGGAGCAGCGCTGCCGTCGCGATGGCCTGGCCTGGCGGGTGGCGCCACTGGCCTATTGCACAGACAACGCAGCCATGATCGGCGTGGCGGCTGCCCAGCGGCTGGCGGCTGGTCAGACCAGCTCCGACGAGCTGGGTGTGGCAGCCCGCATGCCTCTGGAGCGGGCAGATCAACTCTATGAACACCTCATATGCTTTTAGGCCATTACTCGTAGGCTGGGGCCTCTTGAGGATCGGTGCGGCGTCATGACCCCCCTCGACGGCCAGAGTGATCCGCTGAAGCGGCCGGGCTCGACGAGCCAGCCCCCTGACCATGCCGCAGGGGAGGATGTGTCGCCAACCGAGCTGAACGCCTGGCGGCGCGGTTTCACTCCCCAGGCTGAAATCTGGAATGGTCGTCTGGCGATGGTTGGGCTTTCAGTCGGTCTGTCAGTCCTCCTGGTGGCAAGGCTGGCCAGCCGCTGAAACCATCGCTGAAGTTAATAGCGTCCCCGCAGGATCTGGGCCAGTTCGTTGGGTTTAAGGCTCTGGGCAATGGCTTCTTCAGGGTCGACCCGGCCCTGCTCCACCAGAATCTGGAGCGATTGATTAGCGGTCCGCATCCCGTCAAAGCGGCTGCTTTCCATGATCTGCTCTATGGCTTCCAGTTCGCCGCGCTGGATATAGTCCTTGCAGGCATCTGTGTTGATAAGGATGTCGTGATAGGCGGCCCGCTTGCCGTCGTTGGTTCTGACAAGCCCCTGGGCAATGACGCCCAGCAAGGTTTCTGAAACGGCACGTCGCACGCTGTCCTGTTCGCTTGGCGGATACATGCCAAGCATGCGTTCCACCGCCTTGATGGCGGAGTTGGTGTGGAGGGTGGCAAATAACAGATGGCCGGTCTGGGAAGCCTCGATGGCGGCTGCCAGGGTTTCCCTGTCGCGGATCTCTCCGATCAGGATCACATCGGGATCTTCCCGCAGGGCTGCCCGCAGCGCGTTGGCGAAGAGCTTGGTGTGCTGGCCCACCTCCCGCTGGCGAATCAGGGAGCGCCGACTGACGTGAACGAATTCAACCGGATCCTCAATTGTGAGAATGTGACGACTCTGGTGACTGTTGATCGAATCGATCATGGCCGCCATGGTGGTGCTTTTCCCAGAGCCAGTGGCTCCTGTCACCAGCACCATTCCCTTGGGCCTGCGGCTGAGTTCCTCCAGCACCGGCGGCAGGTTGAGATCCTCGAGGCTGGCGATTTTCTGGGGGACCAGCCGCAGCACCATCGCGGGCCCCCGCAGCGAATCCATCAGGTTGATGCGCACCCGCACGAAGGCAAAGGCGTGGGAGCCGTCGTAGTCCTTGTCGCGCTCAAAGCAATCGATGGCAGCAGGGCTGAGTATCTCCCGCATCCAGCCGTTGAAGCGGGCCGCATCGGTGATCGGCCACCCGGTGCCCGCCATCTCTCCCCTGGCCCGAAAGCGTGGCTCCTCATTCACGCCGAGGTGCACATCGGAGAAGCCCCGTTCATGGGCTAGCCGAACGATGCCCTCGAGGTTGTCGGGCTGGCTGACGGTTCCCAAGCCGGTGCGGCTTGCTGCCGGCGGGGAGGGGGGCGCTGCCAGGAAGGGCGAGGGAAGTATGGGGGATTGGCTCATCGGCCCGTCGGGGTTAACCCAGCTTCGCGGCTCTGGCTTGGCCTGTCAGCCCCGGATCCCCATCCGGGGCCCTTCGTAGGATCGAACGGTCTGCAGAGTTGCGGTGTCCAAGCCCCTGGTCACGATCGTGCTGGGCACCCGTCCGGAAGCCATCAAGCTGGCACCGGTGATCCGGGCGTTCCAGCGGGCTGAGGATTTCCGTACCCGGGTGGTGCTCACGGGCCAGCACCGCGAAATGGTCAGCCAGGTGATGGGCCTGTTCGGCCTGACGGCCGACCACGATCTGGCCCTCATGGCCCCCAAGCAGACCCTCACCCACATCACCTGCGGCGCCCTGCAGGGATTGAAAGAGGAGTTCGGCGAACATCGCCCCGATCTGGTGCTGGTGCAGGGCGACACGACCACCGCCTTCGCATCGGCCCTGGCGGCCTTCTATGAACAGATCCCGGTGGGCCATGTGGAGGCCGGGCTGCGCACCGACAACCTGCTCGATCCCTTTCCCGAAGAGGCCAACCGCCGCCTGATCTCCCAGCTTTCCCAGCTGCACTTTGCCCCAACTCCTCTCTCGGCGGCCAACTGCCGGGCTTCCGGGGTGGTGGGCACGGTGCTGATGACCGGAAATACGGTTATCGATGCCCTGTTGATGATGGCCGAGCAGGCGCCGCCTTACCAGTTGCCAGGCCTGGATTTCACGCAGCAGCGCGTGATCCTGGCCACGGTGCACCGGCGCGAAAACTGGGGCGGACGGCTGGAGGAGATCGGCCGGGGATTCCGCGAGCTGTTGGAGCGCTACCCGGACACCGCCCTGTTGCTGCCCCTGCACCGCAACCCCACCGTGCGCGAACCGCTGCAGGCTCTGCTTGGCGACCATCCGAGGGCCTTCCTGGTAGAGCCTCTCGACTATGACCAGCTGGTGGCTGCGATGCGCGGCGCCACCCTGGTGATGAGCGATTCGGGTGGCCTGCAGGAAGAGGCACCGTCGCTTGGCAAACCGGTGCTGGTCTTGCGCCGCACCACCGAAAGGCCCGAGGCCGTGGAGGCAGGCACCGCCCGGTTGATTGGCACCGATAGCGCCGACATGGTGGCGGAGGCCAGCCGCCTGCTGGACAACCCCGAGGCCTACGAGGCCATGGCCCGGGCCCACAATCCCTTCGGCGATGGCCAGGCCAGCGGCCGGATTGTGGAGGCTGCCCGCGGCTTTCTGGCTTCCTAGGGCCGTTTCTTCGCCCAGGGTGGCAGGTCGATGAACACGCGGGTGCCGCTCCTGAGCCCAGAAATGATCTGGGTGTCCTTGCCGCTGCTGATGCCCAGCTCCACCGGCTGGAAGGTGGGCTGGTTCCTCTTGCCCACCAGCAGAACCCCCGGACGGCCCGACTCAGTCACGATCGCAACGGTGGGAACAAGGGTTTCAGCCCGCACCTGACCCGTACGGAAGCCCACGTCGGCAGTCATGCCGATCCTCAGCTCAGGCGACTCACCCACTAGGCGCAGCACCACGTCGAAGGAGGTGACGTTATTGACCTTGACGGCCCTTGGCGTGATCCGCTTGACCCGCGCCTCGAAGAGCTTGTCAGGGAAGGCATCCACCCGCACCGAAGCGCTTTGACCCATGTGCACCCTGCCGATGTCACTTTCCGGCACCTTGGCCACCACTTCCAGGCCCTGGGAGAGCTCCACGATGGAGGAGCTGGTGGCGCCGGCGGTAGCTGAGGCCGTGGTTGTCGGCGTCACAAAGGAGCCGGGATCGGCGAAGCGCTGGCTGATCACCCCAGCAAAGGGAGCTCTCACCACCAGCTCGGCCAGCTCCACCCTGCGGGCTGCCAGCCGTTGGTCCGCAGCCCGCACCCCCGCCTGATCCACCAGGAAGGTGCTTCTCACTCTGTTGAAGTCACTCAAGCTGATGGCGTTCTGGCGATAGAGGCGCTCGTTGCGTTGCAGTTCGCTGCGGCTGCGCACCAATTCAGCCTGGGCGGAATTGAGTTGGGCCTGGAGCTCGCCGAGGCGGTCATCGAGGTCGCCCCGATCCATGCGGGCCAGGGCCTGGCCTCGGCTCACCTGGTCTCCCTCCTCCACGTAGAGGGCATCGATCACCCCCTGCCGCTTGGGGCTCACGTTCACTCTTCTCTCAGCTGCCAGCTCGCCACTGACACTCACCACACCCGGCAGGTTGCCGGAGATGGCCAATACGGTGTAGGGAGCCAAGTTGGCCCTGCCAGCACTGCGCTGGCGCTGAATCACGGCGAAGCCCACCACTAGCAGCAAGGCTGCAGCCGCGGCAGCCCAAACGCGCCTTTGCTGGCGCCAGGGCCGCCTTGGACCAGGGCCGGAGCCGGCAAGAGGGGCTGGGGCAGCCGGTTGACGGGATACTGCCGGTGGCGGAGTGAGGGTTGGGATCAGCCTGGAGCAGAGATACCCATTTTCGCCGTTGGAAGGCCTCGCCTGCGGCCCGTAGATTTCAACCATGCTCAAAGCCGGAATCGTCGGTCTGCCCAACGTGGGTAAGTCGACCCTCTTCAACGCCCTGGTGGCCAACGCTCAGGCCGAGGCGGCCAACTACCCCTTCTGCACGATCGAGCCCAACTCCGGCATCGTTTCGGTGCCGGATCCCCGCCTGCAGCTGCTCTCAGACCAGAGCGGCAGCAAGGAGACCATCCCCACCAAAGTGGAGTTCGTGGATATCGCCGGCCTGGTCAAGGGGGCGAGCCAGGGTGAGGGCCTGGGCAACAAGTTTTTGGCCAATATCCGCGAGGTGGATGCGATCGTGCATGTGGTGCGCTGTTTTGACAACAACGACGTGATCCATGTGAGCGGCTCGGTGGATCCGACCCGGGATGCGGAGGTGATCAATCTGGAGCTGGGCCTGGCAGACCTATCCCAGGTTGAGAAACGCCGCGAGCGCCTCAAGAAGCAAGCGCGCACAAGCAAGGAAGCCCAGGCCGAAGATGGGGTTCTCGAACGCATCCAAGCGGAGCTGGAGGCCGGCGGGGCAGTCCGCAAGCTGTCCCTCCGCGCCGAGGAGAAACTGCTGCTCAAGCCCCTGGGGCTGCTCACCGCCAAACCGATCATCTACGCCACCAACGTGAGTGAAGACGATCTGGCCGGCGGCAACGCCTACTGCCAGGAACTGGCCGCCGTGGCCAAGCTGGAGGGGGCTGCCACCGTACGCATCAGCGCCCAGGTGGAAGCCGAGCTGATCGAACTGCCCGAGGCGGACCGGGCCGAATTCCTGGCCGGCCTGGGGGTCGAGGAAGGCGGGCTGCAGAGTCTGATCCGGGCCACTTACACCTTGCTCGGCCTGCGCACCTATTTCACCACCGGTGAAAAGGAAACCCGCGCCTGGACGATCCAGGCCGGTATGACCGCCCCCCAGGCAGCAGGAGTGATCCACACTGACTTCGAGCGGGGCTTCATCCGCGCCCAGACCATCGGCTTCCAGCAGCTGCTGGAGGCAGGCTCGGTGGCCGCAGCCCGCAACAAGGGCTGGCTAAGAGCCGAAGGCAAGGACTACGTGGTGGCAGAAGGGGATGTGATGGAGTTTCTGTTCAACGTGTGAAGCCAATTCCAACCGGAATCAGGAAGATTGATCCAACTTAATTTTGCGATCACCTGTTTATTCTCAGTAACCCGTATCGGCCACGCAGCTGCCCTGGCAGCTGATGCCGTTGCTGGCGGTTCGCCCGCAGTGCACACATAGAACGGGATCATGCTCGGCATCTGGGCAACCGGTAGGCCCCTGGCAGGGGTCCTCGGACCCTTGAGAGTTCTGATGGGAGAGTTCAGATCTCAACTTTGCCAATTTCTCAACCCCCGGATGATGCCTGCTCCAGGCTGAGTACCACGGGCATTGGCCGGGAGCGCACCACGGGGGTGAGGGCGCTGCCGGCAGGTTCGCCATGGTTCTTCAGGGATACGGCCGCGGCAGCTTCCGGGCCACAGCTAGCCAGGGCTTCTTGGATCAGGGAATCGAAGGTGGCCGTAGGCAGCCTGTTGCGGGCCAGTTCCAGAAAGGCACGGGCCAGGGATTCTCCAGCCGCAGCCCGCAGCGAAGGGTTGGTGAGACGGAGCTGCACCTCTTCCTCTATGGAACGGATAAACCGCTCAGTGACATCACGCTTGGTGGTGGCCCTAATGCGAATGTCCTGCTCGGCCTGAGAAAGAAATGGCTGGGCGTCAAGTTCCTCAAGCCTGCGACTCAGGCTCTCAAGCACCTCTCGGGCCTCCATAGTCACGTTGGCCAGCTGGCTGTCTGAGATACGCGGAAGGTCCGCGACATAAACCTTGCCGTGATCACGCAGGGTCAGGTAGCTGGGCCGTAAACCCCCTCGCTGGTAAGGGGTGACGGGCTCCCTTGGACGCAGGGGGCGCACCGGTGGGGTTGGGCCTGCCGAACTGCGGCGTCGGGTGAGGCGCGGGCCAGTTATGAGATCTGAGCCAATGGCAACGGCAGAATTTGGCCCAGGCAACCGACTTGGTGCACTCGAAGGTTGCTGTAAAACCAGGGGCTTTTTTGAAATCGCTGGTTGCCTTGAAGTGCCGGCTGCTTGCTGTTTTGAACGTACTGGTTGCTTTAAACCTAATGGTTGCTTGAAACCTACCGCCTGTGATTGTCTAATTGAATTGACCATGAAAGCTGAGTTAGCCATGAAAATCTCCCTTTGATGTCTTCGCTCTGCTCAAATATTTCCTTTCTTCCCCATCTTAGGCAGTCGGCAGGCCTTCAATGGGTTGGGCCCCGGCTTCGCCCCAGACGACTTCGCCCAGCTGCCATGCCCGATAGCCACCGTCTCGGCACACGGCAAGGGCGGCATCTGCGGCATCGGCTGGCACCACCAGGCAGTAGCCAACTCCGAGGTTGAAGGTGTTCCAGAGATCGGCCTCAGGCACCTGGCCCGCTTCCTGCAGCCAGCTGAACAGGGGCGGCCGCTCCCAGCTGTGGGGGTTGATCACCGCATGCACTCCGGCGGGAAGGCAGCGGGGCAGGTTCTCCGGCAACCCCCCACCCGTGATGTGGGCCATGCCATGGATCGGCAGGCCACTGGCCAGCAGGTCCTTGACGAGGGCGCCGTAAAGGCGGGTAGGGGCCAGCAGGGCCTCAATCAGGGGCAGGTCGCTACCCGGCAGGAGGGTATGCCCATCAACCTCCTGATTGCCGAGAATGGATCTCACCAGGCTGAAACCATTGCTGTGAACCCCGCTGCTGGCGACAGCGAGGATGAGGTCTCCGCCCGTCACGGCACTGCCATCGATCACGGCGTCTGCCTCAACCACCGCCAGGCAGAAACCCGCCAAGTCGTAGCGACCAGGGCCATAGAAGCCGGGCATTTCAGCGGTTTCGCCACCCAGCAAGGCGCAGCCGCTCTGCCTGCAACCAGCGGCGATGCCCTCCACCACTTCTGCCATGGCTGCGGGACTGAGCTTGCCCGTCGCGATGTAGTCCAGGAAAAACAGGGGCTCTGCGCCGCTGGTGACCACATCGTTGACGCACATCGCCACCAGATCGATGCCCACGTCATGGTGCCTCCCATGGGCTTGGGCCAGTTCAAGTTTGGTGCCAACCCCATCTGTGCCTGCCACCAGCAAGGGCTGGCGCAGGCCTGCCGGTAGCCGGCAGAAACCCCCGAAGCCTCCCAGCCCCCCCACGACTTCGGGACGGAAAGTGGCCTCCACGCTGGCTCGAATCCGATCCACAAATGCCCTACCTGCGACCACATCCACCCCTGCCGTGCGGTAATCCATGCGATCAAGGCCCGATGGGCGCTGTTGCCTGATCTTCTTACGCTCGCCCCAGCCCAACCCATGGACGGCTTGTCGATCGGCACAAATTCTCATCAGCTGTGCTGATCCTTTTTATTCGGACTGCTGATCTCCGCAGGCCTTGCCGGGCCCCCTAAACCCTGGCAGGGGCTGGGATACGGCATTTGATGACAAATTCTGATCGACCTTGGAGGACCATTCCTGGTCATTCCCCCCAGCGGAATCGGGTTAACTTTTGCCCGTCCTCCATTTTCTTAAGGAACTCCGAAGGCGAATTCGTTTCCCAGGCTCCATTCAGTCTGGAAGCGGATCCAACGCCGACGAATCACTTCTGCCCCTGGCTGGTGATTGCTGCTCAGGCAACGGGTTTCGTTTGTTATGCGACGCACTTTCTCCCTCGGGGCCCTCGCCCTGCTTCTTCCAGGCAGTGCCTTGGTTCCCGCCATCGCAGATTCCAGCTACGCAGCTACCAAGCCTGAGGTTGGCCTCGTAGCTACCAGTTCGCCCACAGCTGGTCCTTCCCCAGACCCATCCATTCCTGCAAGCCCCAATTCAGACCTGTCCATCCGAGAGGCCGGCCCAGACGCTGAGCCCGACGATGGGTCCATTCAGCAGGCTCCCCCAACCCGACTTGCGCCTGCCCCCAAACCCCCTTCTCGGGTTCTCCACAGCTCCAGAGGGCAAGCCAGCTGGTATGGACCAGGTTTCTACGGGAACCGCACTGCCAACGGTGAGGTTTTCCGCCCCGGCACCATGACCGCTGCCCACCGCACCCTTCCCTTTGGCACCAAGGTGAAGGTCACAAATTTGTGGAATGGTCGCAGCACGGTGGTACGCATCAATGATCGGGGTCCCTTCCACGGCAGCCGGGTCATCGATCTGGCCCATGGCGCTGCCCACACTCTCGGCTTGACTGCAAGTGGTGTGGCCCAGGTTCGCCTGGATGTGCTCCAGTGACCTGATTTCCTGTTACCTGATTTCCTATCAACCGGATATCAAGTTCATAGTTCCCCAACCCATCCGCCAGATTGGCGGGTGGGTTTTTTATCGCCGGTTCTGCCTTCCTCCCCTTGCTTCTGCTCCACACCCGCGAAGATCTGGCCGCCTGGAGGCGCCAGCAGCCTGGCCCAGTCCATTTCGTTCCCACCATGGGAAGCCTGCATGCGGGCCACCGGCAGCTGATCATCAGAGCTGCCCTGCCCCTGGCTGACGCGGCTCCGGCTGTGCTGGTCAGCATCTTTGTCAATCCTCTGCAGTTCGGCCCAGAGGAAGACCTCGAAACCTACCCCCGCGAGCTCAGCGCCGATTCGGCCCTGGCCGCTGCAGCTGGTGCCACCGCCCTGTTTGTGCCCAGCGTGGCCGAGATGTATCCCCAGGGCGATGCCGGCCTGACCAGGATCGTGCCCCCCCCCTGCCTGAGTGAATGCCTCTGCGGCCGCCACCGTCCTCAGCACTTTGAGGGAGTGGCCACCGTGGTGACCCGCCTGCTGACACTGGTGCGCCCCGATTGCCTGCTGCTCGGCGAAAAAGATTGGCAGCAACTGGTGATCCTGCGGCGGGTGGTTGCAGATCTGGGCCTGCCACTGCGGATCCTGGGTTGTCCCACCGTGCGGGAGGCCGATGGACTTGCCTGCAGTTCCCGCAACCGGCGCCTTTCCGCCTCCCAGCGCCAGCAGGCCGCGGCGCTGCCAGCGGCCCTGGCAGCGATGCAGGCCCAGGTAGGCGGCGGGATCGATCGGGCCCAAGCCCTGACTTCCCAGCTGACCGGCCAGCTGGAGGCAGCTGGCCTGGAGGTGGAGTATGCGGAGTTGGTGACTCCCCATAACCTGGAGCCAGTGCAGCAGGTAAGGGGCCTTGCCCTTCTTGCCGCGGCGGTGCACTGCGGCCCCAGCCGCCTGATCGATCACGTGTTTCTGATGTCTCGCCAGCCGATCGTTGCCATTGATGGTCCGGCGGGGGCGGGCAAGAGCACCGTCACCCGGGCATTCGCCAGGCGGCTGGGGTTGATCTATCTCGATACCGGTGCCATGTACCGGGCCCTCACCTGGTGGGTGCAGCACCAGGGCGCCGACCCGGCCGACGCGGCCGCAGTCGAGCCGCTGCTGGTGGATCTCAATCTGCAGCTGCGCTCCGGCTCCGGTGGTGAGCAGCAGGTGAGCATCAACGGCCACGACGTCACCGCGGCCATTCGCAGCCCGGAGGTCACTGCCCAGGTTTCCGTGGTGGCGGCCCATGGTTGCGTGCGGCAGGCGCTCACTACCCAGCAGCAGGCGATGGGGCGCCAGGGGGGGCTGGTGGCCGAGGGCAGAGACATCGGCACGGCCGTGTTCCCCGACGCGGAACTCAAGGTGTTTCTGACAGCCACGGTGGCCGAGCGAGCCCGTCGCCGGGCCCTCGATTTGGAGCAGCGCGGCTTTGCGGTGCCTCCCCTGGCCGAGCTCGAAGCCCAGATCGCCGAGCGCGACCACCTGGATTCCAGTCGGGAGGTGGCCCCGCTGCGGCAGGCCGACGATGCGGTGGAGCTGGTGACCGACGGCCTGGCCATCGAGGCGGTGATCCAGGCCTTGGTGGATCGCTTCCGGGAGCGGGTGCCGGAAGAGGCCTGGCCCACGCCGGCGGCTTAGCCCACCCCCAGTGGCCTAGCGGTCCAGCGCCTGCAGCAGTCCGGTGCAGGCATCCTCCAGTAGGTCGAGCACGTGCTCAAACCCCTCTTCACCGCCGTAATAGGGGTCGGGCACCTCAAGAGCACCGAAGCGACTGCAGTAGGCCACAAGGGGCTCAACGCGCGCCGCCTGCTGCCCACCACCCCGGCCTTCCCGCGCCAGGGCCTGCACGTGGGCCAGATTGCTGGCATCCATGGTGAGGATGTGGTCAAAGCGGTCCAGGTCTGCCCTCACCAGCTGGCGGGCGCGACTGGTGAGGGCAATGCCGCGGCGGCTGGCGGCTTCGCACATGCGCCGATCAGCGGCCTTGCCCACGTGCCAGCTACCCGTACCGGCCGAATCCACCTGAAAACGGTTCCCAGCCCCTGCCTGGACTAGCAGGTGCATGAACACCCCCTCGGCGGCCGGCGAACGGCAGATATTTCCCAGGCAGACAAACAGCACTCGTTTCATAGCTGTTCCAGCCTCAGGAGTGCCAGGTGCGCGCGCCGTTGCACCACTTGAACATTATCTTGAGTTGAGGCATGGAGTGAGGCCAGCCCAGCTCGGGCCTGCTGCCACTCGGGTAGGTGGGGAGATAGGCCTGCGGCCATCGACTCCAGGCCGACGGCCACCGCATAGCGCACAACCCATTCGCCGTCGTTGCTGGCGGCGAGCAGGGCGGCGAGGCAGCGCTGTCGTACCCGATGCTTTGTGGCATCAGGCAGCCCATCGAGCACCAGCTGACCCAGCCCCTTGGCCGCGGCCCGGCGCACGCTTGCGGCCACATCGCTGCCCAGGGCATCCAGGAGCAATTCCAGGCCACGCACATCACCGATACCAGCCAGGGCGCGCACGGCCCAGGCCCGGGCCCCGTAGTTCTCCGGATCCAGTTGCAGCAGGGCTGCCACGGCGCTCGCCCCCAGGTTGATCAGACCTTCCACGGCGGCGACTGCAGCGCCAGGGTTGTTGAATCCAAGCACCTCCACCAGGGTTGGGGCCGCTGCCGGGTCGCCGCTGGCGGCCAGTTCCTGGGTTGCCCGAAGCAGGCCATGGGCGCTGTCGGCCTTTTGCACCGCCGCGATCAGGGCGGTCAGGCTGGCAGCGGTGTGCTCGCTCACAGCAGGCCGTCCATGCAGGCGAGCAGGGCATCTTCTCCAGGAGCACCCCTGCCCCGTTCGACCAGCCCGCGCAACGCCATCAGCTTGAGGCTGTTTTCGGCCAGGGTGGCAGCAATGGCGCCGAATGCAGGCCGCCATCCAGCTGCCCCAAGGTCCATCAGAGCTGCACGACGCACCTGCAGCAGGGGATGGTCGAGCAACTCCACCAGCAGCTGACCCCAGCGGTCGTCGCCGCTCAGCTGCAGAAGGGTACGGGCGGCGGCACTGCGGACCAGGGGACGTTCATGCTGGATAAAGGTCTCCACAACGGTCAGCACCTGCTCCGTGGCGACGCCGATATCGCCAAGGGCCTCCAAAAGGGCTTCGCAGGGTTCAGCCAGGCTCGGGCTGTCCGCTAGCTGGGCTCCCGCCACGGTTGGGCCACTGGCCAACCTGGCACAAAGGGCAGTTACCGCCTCTGCAGCCCCCAGCTCCCCCAGGGCCCGAGCGGCGGCTTCCCGCAGGCCTGGGTCCCCATCTTCAAGGGTTTCCAGGAGGTCGGGGATGGCAGCTTGGGCGGCTGGGGCCAGCTTGCCGAGGGCGCGAGCCGCATTGCGGGCAACGGCGTTTTCCTCCACACCCGCGCCCCGGTCGCGGGGGCGACGGTTGCGCAGGGCTGCCCGGAGCAGCGGTACGGCATCAGGATGCTGGCTTCGCATGCGGCCCAGCCACCAGGCCCCGTAATACTGCTGGGAAGGATCTGAGTTCTGCCGAAGTCGAAGCAGGGCCTCCTGCTCGCTGATGGGTTCGCCGGCCTGGAGGCTGGCGGTTGCGGTGGGCATCGGAGCGTGCACGTGTAGACAAGAAAAAAGGCTCCTGCGAGGGAGCCTTCAGGCAAAACAACGAAAGAGTCGCCAAGGCGAATCAGACGAGGGCGGAGATGGCGTAATCGATATAGTTGTTGGCGATCAC
>JAYKGS010000070.1:0-13190 GCA_035284945.1 Synechococcus sp. | reverse complement strand
CTGGCCGCCGCTCACCGAGGGGGGCTCACCGGGCCGCAGCTTCTTGTAGAGCTCCAGCAGGGCCTGGTCCTCCGAGGAGATGCCCTCGTCGTTGGAGGCCTCGATCGACTTCTGGTAGTACTCGGGGTGACGCAGCTTGTCGAGCACGTCGTTGTCTGACAGGCCGATGGCCCGCATCAGCACGTGGGCGTTGATCTTGCGGGTCTTGTCGACCCGCACGTGCAGCAGGTCGTTCTTGTCGGTTTCAAACTTGAGCCACGCCCCCCGGTTGGGGATCAGGCTGGCATTGAAGGTCTTGCGGCCGTTCTTGTCCTGTTCGTCCTTGAAGTAGACGCCAGGGGAACGGACGATCTGGTTGACAATCACCCGCTCAGCACCATTGATGATGAAGGTGCCGCGCTCGGTCATCAGGGGGAGTTCGCCAATGAACACCTCCTGCTCCTTGATCTCGCCGGTCTCCTTGTTGACCAGGCGGCAGGTGACATACATCTGGGAGGCGAAGGTGGCGTCGCGACGCTTGGCCTCCTCCACATCGTGGCGGGGGCGCTTCAGGCGGTACTCGCTACCGATGAAGTGCAGCTCCAGCTTGCCGGTGTAGTCGGTGATCGGCGAAAAGCTCTCGAGCTCCTCGATCAGCCCCTTCTCCAGGAACCATTTGAAACTCGCCCTCTGCACCTCCACCAGATCGGGCAGGTAAGTGACGGTCTTGGCGACCTGGATCGCGCTGCTCATGCGGTGAACCTGCAGGAACGGGTGGGAAGGGACTGGTCAGTGGAGCTCCGTGGTCGGGGCGCCGGTTTCTTGAAGGGCTCAACAGCCCTCACCTACAGCCGCCCCGGATCGGGGACGACTGCCCGAGGGCACATGCTCAATGGGGCATCTTCAAGACTGCAGGCGTCGACAACAAGGAGCGCTACCGCTTACAGGCCGATTTAAAATCATACAGTGTGAAGCGGGAGGGAAAAGAGGCGGGCCGCATTGGAAGTGCTGGTAAAGCTCACTTCCGTGAGCGTTTCCCCACGCAATTCAGCCATGCGAGCCGCCACCGAGGCCACGAAGGCCGGTTCGTTGCGCTTGCCCCGCCTGGGCACGGGCGCCAGGAAGGGGCAGTCCGTTTCCACCAGATAGCGATCTGCGGGCACCTGCCGGGCACAGGCATGGGTGGCCTCGGCCTTGGGGAAGGTGACGGTGCCACTGAAGCTGATGTAGAAGCCCAGCTCCAGAAAGGCGGCCATTTCCTCGGGCGTGCCGCCCCAGCAGTGCATCACACCCCCTGGACAGGCGCCCCGCTCAGCCCGCTGCCGCAGCAGGGCCAGCATCGGCGCTGCCGCATCCCGGCAGTGGACGATCACAGGCAGGTCCAGTTCCACGGCCAGGTCGAGCTGGGGTTCAAGCGTGGCCTGTTGCTGCTCCAGGTTGTGGTCACGGAACAGGTCAAGGCCCAATTCGCCAATCGCTACAACCCGCTGATCAGCCTCGGCTGCCCGGCGCAACACCGCTGCGGTGTCATGGTGCCAGTGCTGGGTGTCGAGGGGATGGACCCCAACTGAGTAACGCAGCTCTGGGAAGCGATCGGCCAGGGCCCGGATAGCACCAATCTCACCAGGCTCGACGCAGGCATGGACCAGGGCCTTGACGCCGGCATCGCGCCAGCGCTGAGCCACCTCCTCCAGATCGTCGTCGAAGTTGCGGAAGACGATGTGGCAGTGACTGTCAACCAGCACGGGAGATCAGGCCGGCTCGGTAGCCGCCTTGACAGCTGCGCTGAGGCGCGATTTGCGGTTGGCGCCGGTGTTGCCATGGAGCACACCCACCTTCACGGCCTTGTCGATCTTGCTGAAGGCCGCATTCATGCAGGTCTGCACCGCAGCCCTGGCCGCATCCCCGGGCTCCTGGCTGTAGGCGGAGCAGGCAGTGAGGCAGCGCTTCACCAGGGTGCGCAGGGCCGACTTGTAGGCGCGGTTGCGCAGGCGGTTGCGCTCGGCCACCTCTATGCGCTTCTTCGACGACTTGTTATTTGCCACAGGGTGACGGAGGCTGAATACCGAAAGGAAAATCCTACCTTCAGGCCCTCCGCCCTGTCTTAGCGGTGCTGCATGCAGCGGCGCCCTAGTTTGACCACCCCTGCCAGCCTGCTGTTCCGTGGTCGCCCCATCCCCCGCACTGTCGATCTCCAGCCTGCGGGATCACAGCGGTGGCGAGGCCACTGGAGGGGCCAGTGCCGGGCCGGGCCCGGCCGCCAAACGCCTCGCCGCCATCGCCGGGCGCACCAGCGGTGGGCGGATGAGGGAGGAGGTGGCCCGGGTGGGGGCGATCCTTGCCCAGGTGCAGGAGCAGGGCGATCGGGCCCTGCTGGAGCTCACCGAACGCTTCGACGGGATACGGCCGGACCCCCTGCGCATTCCACCCGAACGCCTTGCCGCTGCCTGGGAGGCCACCCCACCGGCCCTGAAGGAAGCCCTGGCCCTGGCCCATCAGCGGATCCAGACCTTCCACGGCCATCAGCTCCCCGCTGACCTGGCCATCACAGGCCCCCATGGGGAGCGGCTTGGCCGGCGCTGGCGACCCGTGGAGCGGGCGGGGATCTACGTCCCCGGCGGGCGGGCTGCCTACCCCAGCACGGTACTGATGAATGCGGTGCCAGCCAAGGTGGCCGGGGTGGGACGGCTGGTGATGGTCACGCCCCCGGGAGCCGGTGGCGAACCCGATGCAGCCGTGCTGGCCGCCGCCCACCTGGCTGGCGTGGAGGAGGTCTATCGGGTGGGCGGGGCCCAGGCGATCGCAGCCCTGGCCTACGGCACAGAATCAATCCCGCGGGTGGATGTGATCAGCGGCCCGGGCAATCTCTACGTCACCCTGGCCAAGAAGGCCGTATACGGCCGGGTGGCCATCGACTCTCTGGCAGGCCCCAGCGAGGTGCTGGTGATCGCCGACCACACCGCCCGGGCCGACCAGGTGGCCGCCGACCTGCTGGCCCAGGCCGAACACGACCCCCTGGCCGCCGCCATCCTGCTCACCACCAGCGAGGCGCTGGCGGCGGAGATGCCAGCGGCCCTGGAGGCCCAGCTGGCGGATCACCCCAGGGCGGAGATCACCCGCACCGCCCTGGGCGACTGGGGCCTGATCGTGGTTTGCGAGAGTCTCCGCCGGGCGGCTGAGCTCAGCGACTGCTTCGCCCCCGAACACCTGGAGCTGCTGGTGGAAGATCCGGAGGCCCTGGCCGAGCAGATCCAGCATGCCGGCGCCATCTTCCTTGGCCCCCACACCCCGGAAGCGGTGGGCGACTACCTGGCCGGCCCAAACCACACCCTGCCCACCTCCGGCACGGCCCGGTTCGCCGGCGCCCTGGGAGTGGAGACCTTCCTGCGCCATACCAGCCTGATCCAGTTCAACCAGGCGGCCCTGGAGGCCACAGGAGCGGCCGTGATCACCCTGGCCGAGAGTGAAGGCCTGCACAGCCACGCCGAATCGGTGCGACGCAGACTGGCCTGAACCGGCCTCAGCCCTTGACCAGATCCCGCACCCGGGGCTTGCCAGCGACGATCTCGCCCACCAGCACCTGGTCGGTGAGGTTGACGAACAGGCCGTTCTCCAGCACCCCGGGCAGATTGTTGATCTCCGCTTCCAGGCCCGCCGGATCGCTGATCCCGCCGGCGAATTTCACATCCAGCACGAGGTTGCCCTGGTCGGTGACCACCGGGCCGGCCTTTTTCACCGCCATGCGCAGCTGGGCATCGCCGCCCATGGCGGCGAGCTCGGCCTGAACCTGGCGCCAGGCGCCGGGCAGCACCTCCACAGGCAGCAGAAAAACGAGGTTGAGGGTGTCCACCAGCTTGGTGGAATCCACCACCACCACAAAGCGCTGGGCACGGCGCGCCACCAGCTTCTCCCGCACATGGCAGGCGCCGCCGCCCTTGATCAGCTGGAAGGCCGGATCCACCTCGTCAGCACCGTCGATGGCCAGATCAATGCGCTCGATGGCGTTGAGACTCTTGAGCGGGATGCCCAGTTCGGCGGCGAGCACCTCGCCCTGGAAGGAGGTGGTCACCCCCACTATGTCGCTGAGCTCACCACGTCCGAGCTTGGCCCCCAGGGCCCGGATCATCAGGGCAGCCGTCGAGCCCGACCCCAGCCCCACCACCATGCCGCTCTTGATCTGCTCGGTGGCGGCGGCAGCAACCGCCTGCTTCATCTGATCCTGCAGGTCTGACATCCATTGGGCCTGGTCGGGCCGCGACCGTAGCAGTCCTCAGCTGACCTTTGGCAAGGGGGCCGGTTTGATGCTGAGGTTGAGTTCCCTCTGCCCCCGGATCACCGTAAGCGGCAGCAGCTGGCCCACCGTGCTGCGCTCCACCCGCTCCAGCAGGCTGGCCGGATCGGAGACGGGCTGGTCACTGACCTTCACCACCAGATCTCCGCGACGCAGGCCCGCGGTCTCGGCGGGACTGGCGGGGAGCACCCGCTGAACCAGGGCCCCATCACGCTCTGGGAGCTGCAACAGGGCATCGGGGTCCCGATTGTTATCCCGGGCCCTGCGGGCCGTGAGCGCCACCAGCTGCAGGCCGAGATAGGGATGAACCACCTGGCCACCCTCGCTCAGCTGCTCAGCCACTCCGCGGGCCAGGTTGATCGGGATCGCGAAACCCAGACCTGCCCCTGGGCCCGAACGCACCAGGGTGTTGATGCCGATCACCTCGCCGCCGGCATTGATCAGGGGGCCTCCGGAATTGCCCGGGTTGATGGCGGCATCAGTCTGAATCAGATCCAAACGCTTGTCGGAGAAGCCGAGACTGTTGATATTGCGGTGCAGGCTGCTGACGATTCCCAGGGTGACGGTGCGCTCCAGGCCGTAGGGGCTGCCCATGGCGATCGCCCAGTCGCCCACTTCCAGGGCTTCGGAATCACCCAGGGGGGCTGCACGCAGCTCCCGGGAACCGGGGATTTTGACCACGGCCAGATCGGTGACGGTATCGCTTCCCACCACGGCACCATCCACCTGGCGCCCGTCAGCCAGGGTCACCTCAACGCTGTCGACCTGATCGACCACATGGGCATTGGTGAGCACCAGCCCCTTGGCCGCATCGATCACCACCCCGGAACCCTGGCCCCGCTCGCGCATGCTGCCGGAGGGATCGCCGAACAGATCGCGCAGAAAAGGATCCAGCAAAGCGGGATCAAAGGGCTGGCGAGCCACCTCCCGCTCCGTGTCGATCCGCACCACCGCAGGTGCCACGGCCCGGGCCGCCTCGGCCACAAAGCTGTGGGATGGGGAAACTCCATTCCCGGGAAGGTCCAACGCCAGGGCCACCGGGCTCCAGGGCCCCAGGGAGAGCCATATCAGGGGGAGCAGCACAACCAACAGCCGCTTCATAGCCAAGGCCGGCATGGACCAGGTCATTCTTCCGTCACGCTAGGGAGCTGGAGGGGGTGACGGGCTGCCAGCTCAACAGTGCCACCGCAGCAGGGTGTGGCTGATGCTGCCCCGGGGATCCAGCTCCAGCAAGCGCCCGCCGGGATCCTGGGGACGCCCCAGGGGACAGGGCTGCACCGGCCCATAGGCACAGAGGGTGGACGGGCAGCCGAGCAGGGGCACGGCCGGCCGGCCGGGCAGGGCGCCAAGCCAGTGCTGATGGATATGGCCAAACACCACCGCCTTGAGCAGGGGCTGCCGTGCCAGCAGTTGCAGCAGCTCCCCGCCGTCCCGCAGGCCGATGCGATCAAACATCGGATCCCCGATCGCCACCGGCGGATGGTGCACCGCCACGACCAGCGGCAGATGGCCCGAACGGTCCAACTCCCCGGCCAGCCAGGCCAGCTGCCTTGAACCCAGCCAGCCTTCGACGCAACCACTCCGGTGGCTGTTCAGCAACAGCAAACGCACCCCGGCGATCTGCACAACCGCAGGGGCCACAACGGCGTGGCGCCCCAGGGCGGCTCGCAGCTGGGGAGGGGCATCATGGTTCCCGGCCAGCAGGGCCACCGGCGTGGGCCAGGTGGCGAGGCGGTCGCGCAACCGGGCGTACCCGGCCCAGCTCTCATCCTGGCAGAGGTCGCCGCTGAGCAGCAGCAGATCCGCCCCGGGCGCCTGGATCCAGGCCTGCTCAAGGGCCCGTTCAAAGCAGGCCCAGGGCTGGCGACCCCGAAACAGACCATGGACGTCGGCCAACAGGTGGGGATCGCTGAGCTGGAGGAGGCGCATCGGCTTAAGTTGGTTCCTGATCGCATCAGCGGCCATGGCAGTAATTCCACCAGGCAAGCGCCAGCGCTGCAGCCTCTGTCAGGTTGAGATTCAGGGGATGGTCGGCGGCAAGGACCTGGTGCATTTCAGCCAGGGAGCACCGGGCAGCCGCGCCAAGCTCTGGGCCAGGGTCTGCCAGTACCTGCGCACCGACGAGCAGAAGTGCCAGTGTCTGAACCAGGACGTCAGCCTGCGGGGCACCGTGCAGCCCAGTGACTTTTTCGCCGAGGCCCCGGTGATCGAGATCCCTCCGGTGGGCGGCATGGGGTCTGGAGCACCGATCCCCTAGGGTGATCACTTGCCCGGCGGGCAATCCCGAAGGACTCGATTCAGTTTCAGGCTGGATTAGGGGTTCCTGAGGGCAGTGACACACTGCAAAGGCCGGCGGGCCCCCTGCACCCCAGCTTCCCCGCTCCGTTGCCCCACCCCCTCCTGCCCGATCTCGAGCGACTGGCCCGACTGGCTGTGGCTGCTGCGGGTTTCGAGCTGAAGGGGGTGCACCTGTTGACCCATCGAATTCCGATGACGTTGCAGGTGTTCGTGCAGCGGACCGATGACACTGACATCAGCCTTGATGAATGTGCCTCCCTGAGTTCCCTACTTGGAGAGGCGCTCGAGTCGGTCGAATTGCCCGGTGATGCCTATGTTCTGGAGGTCAGCAGCCCTGGTGTCGACGACAATCTCCACAACGATCGCGACTTCCGCAGCTTCCGCGGATTTCCGATCGAAGTGCTCTGTATGGACGAGCGGGGACTGGAGGTGCGACGCGAAGGGCTGCTGCTGGAGCGCGACGCCAGCCATCTTCACCTCAACGTCCGGGGCCGCACCCAGCTGATCCCCAGGGACAAGGTGATCAGGGTTTCCCTGGTCTCCCCAGCCCAACCCACCTGAACGCTCCCCGACCATTTCTCACCCCCTGATCCATGGCCCTGGTTCTGCTCCCCGGTCTTAACAACCTGATCGAGGACATCAGCGAAGAGAAGAAACTGCCAGCCCCCGTGGTGGAGGCCGCCCTGCGGGAGGCCCTGCTCAAGGGTTACGAGCGCTATCGCCGCACCCTCTATCTGGGGATCAGCGAAGACCCGTTCGAGGAGGACTACTTCTCCAACTTCGATGTGGGCCTGGACCTGGAGGAGGAGGGCTATCGCGTGCTGGCCTCCAAGATCATCGTGGAGGAGGTGGAAAGCGAAGACCACCAGATTTCCCTGGCTGAGGTGCAACAGGTCGCCGATGACGCCCAGATCGGCGACACGGTGGTGCTCGATGTCACCCCTGAAAAGGATGACTTCGGGCGCATGGCAGCCGCAACCACAAAACAGGTGCTGGCCCAGAAGCTCCGAGACCAACAGCGGCGCATGATTCAGGAAGAATTCGCTGACCTGGAGGACCCGGTGCTCACTGCCCGGGTGATTCGCTTCGAACGCCAGAGCGTGATCATGGCCGTCAGTAGTGGCCTGGGGCGACCGGAGGTGGAGGCGGAGCTGCCCCGCCGGGACCAACTGCCGAACGACAACTACCGGGCCAACGCCACCTTCAAGGTTTTCCTCAAGGAGGTGAGCGAGGTTTCACGGCGTGGCCCCCAGCTATTTGTCAGCCGCTCCAACGCCGGCCTGGTGGTGTACCTGTTCGAGAATGAGGTTCCCGAGATCCAGGAGGGTTCGGTGCGGATCGTGGCCGTAGCCCGGGAAGCCAATCCGCCCTCCCGCTCAGTCGGCCCCCGCACCAAGGTGGCCGTGGATTCGGTGGAACGGGAGGTGGATCCGGTAGGTGCCTGCATCGGTGCCCGCGGCTCCCGCATCCAGCAGGTGGTCAACGAGTTGCGGGGAGAGAAGATCGATGTGATTCGCTGGTCACCTGATCCTGGCCAGTACATCGCCAACTCCCTCAGCCCGGCCCGGGTCGAGATGGTGCGCCTGGTCGATCCTGAGGGGCAGCATGCCCATGTGCTGGTCCCCCCTGACCAGCTCAGCCTGGCCATCGGCCGCGAGGGCCAGAACGTACGCCTGGCCGCCCGGCTCACCGGCTGGAAACTCGACATCAAGAACGCAAGCGAATACGACCAGGCCGCCGAGGACGCGGTGGTGTCCGAACTGATCGCCCAGCGCCAGGAGGAGGAGGCTCTGCAGGCGGAAGCGGAAGCCCGGCTGGAAGTGGAGCAGGCGGCCCGGGCCGAGGAGGATGCCCGCCTGCGGGAGCTATATCCCCTGCCCGAAGACGATGAGGACTACACCGAGACGGACGATGCAGGCGCTGACGAGGGCGGAACCCGGTGACTTGCCGTCCGGTGCTGCGGCGCTGCGTCTCCTGCCGCAAGCTGCTGGATCGACAGCAGCTCTGGCGGGTGATCCGGCTGGCTGAGGGGGGTATCTGTTTGGATCAGGGCATGGGGCGTTCGGCCTATCTATGTCCAAAGCAGGAGTGCCTCGAGGAGGCCAAACGACGCAAACGTCTGCAACGGGCCCTGCGCTGCCAGGTTGCGGATTCCATCGTTGCCAGCCTCGAAAGGCGCCTGACACCCGGCGCTGATCTCGCCTTTGAGGCAAGATGACAATTGGCCGCAGCCTATCTGCGGCCTGGTGTGCCCCCGGCCCCGCATGGCGGCCCCGGGGCCCCGTTCCATGGAGACCTGAATGACCAGCAGCGGCAAAGTCAGAATTTATGAGCTTTCCCGGGATCTGGGCCTGGAGAACAAGGACGTGCTCGACGCCGCCGAGAAGCTGGGGGTAGCAGCCAAGAGCCACAGCAGCTCGATCAGCGACGACGAAGCCTCTCGCATCCGCTCCCTGATCAAGACCGGCACAAACGGCAGCGCCCCTAAACCCGCTCCAACCCCTCCTGCAGCGGCCCCTAAAGCAATCCTTGCGGTCAAGAAGGCCGATGGAGCTGCTGCAGCCCCCACCTCAGGCAAACCAGCCCCGCAGCCCCCTGCCCGCCCCTTGGCGGGGCCGCCGGTGAGCAAGCCCCCAGTTCTGGCCAGCAAGCCACCTTCCCTAGCCAGCAAGCCGGCGGCGCCGGTGAGCAAGCCCCCAGTTCTGGCCAGCAAGCCACCTTCCCTTGTCAGCAAGCCGGCGGCGCCGGTCGTCAAACCCGCCCCAGCCGTCAGAGCCTCCATCGCGCCTATCAAGCCTGTGGTGATTGCGTCCAAACCGGCGCGACCCAGCACCCCACTTCCGGGCCGACCAGGCCAAACCACGCCAGCCCCCAGCCGCAAACCGGAATTACCGGTACGCCCCAGTGGAGGCGGAACCACCAGCAGCCGGCCCGCGCCGCCGGCTGGCAGGGCCCCCCTGAGCCAGCGCCCGGCCCCGCCGCTGCGCTCAGGAGTCCCAGCCCCCACCCGGCCTGGCCAGGCCGGCATGGCAGGGCGTCCTGGCCAGACGCCCCTTGAGCTCGTCGGCAAGCCAATCCGTCGTGACAGTCGCGACAACGCCAAGCCCGCAGCACCGGCTCGCCCGGCCGCCCCTGGGAGACCCGGCATCCCCGCCGGCATGCGCAAACCGATGGCCCCGGGCGAGCTGATGCAGCTCCAGAAGCCCTCCGGCCGACCTCCCGCACCGCCCCCGCGGCGGCCGGCAGATCGCAGTGAAGCTGGCGCTGCTCCGGCCCCCGGAAGTGCCGATCTGGTGCGTCCAAACGCCAGCCCAGCCCCTCCGGCCACACCGAGGCGGCCCGGTTTCCGCCCCCCCCCGGCTGCAGGGGCGGCGGGCAAGCCCCGTCGACCCGACTGGGACGACAGCGCCAAGCTGGAAGCTCTACGCAGCCGCACGCCGCAGAAACAGCGCACCAAGGTGCACATCATCGGCGAGAACGATGATGCCCTGACCGCCGAAACCGGCGGCTACGCCGGCGAGCAGGAAGCCTTCATCCTGCAGGCCAGCCTGGCGCGGCCCGCCAAGCCCCGCACAGCCGCTGCTGCGGCCGCCAAACCGATGGCGGCGATGCGCAAGCGCAAGAAGGAAACCACCCGCCAGCGCCAGCGTCGCCGCGCCATGGAACTGCGGACCTCCCGCGAGGCAAAGGCCGTGCGGCCGGAGATGCTGGTCGTGCCCGAAGGCAACCTGACGGTGCAGGAGCTGGCCGAGAAACTCGGGGTGGAGAGCTCCGAAATCATCAAGAGCCTTTTCTTCAAAGGAATCATCGCCACGGTCACCCAGAGCCTTGATCTCTCCACGATCGAGGCCGTCGCCGAGGAATTCGGCGTGCCGGTGCTCGAAGACGACATCGAAGAGGCCGCAGCCAAGACGGTGGAGATGATCGAGGCGAGCGATCTGGCCCACCTGATCCGTCGCCCTCCGGTGGTGACTGTGATGGGCCATGTGGACCATGGCAAAACGAGCCTGCTCGACGCCATCCGCAAAACCCGGGTGGCCGCTGGCGAAGCCGGTGGCATCACCCAGCACATCGGTGCATACCAGGTGCAGATTCCCCACGCCGGCGAACAGCGTCGAATCACCTTCCTCGATACGCCCGGCCACGAGGCCTTCACCGCCATGAGGGCCCGCGGCACCAAGGTGACCGACGTGGCCGTGCTGGTGGTGGCCGCCGATGATGGCGTCAGGCCCCAGACCCTGGAGGCGATCAGTCACGCCCGCGCGGCCAAGGTGCCGATCGTGGTGGCGATCAACAAGATTGATAAGGAGGGCGCATCCCCCGATCGCGTGAAGCAGGAGCTCTCGGGGCTGGAGCTGGTGGCTGAAGACTGGGGTGGCAACACCGTGATGGTGCCGGTGAGTGCCCTCAAGGGAGAGAACGTCGACAAGCTGCTGGAGATGATTCTCCTGGTGACGGAGGTGGAAGACCTCAAGGCCAACCCGGATCGGATGGCCCGCGGCACCGTGATCGAAGCCCACCTTGACAAGGCCAAGGGTCCGGTTGCCACCCTCCTGGTGCAGAACGGCACCCTGCGGGCCGGCGATGTGCTGGCGGCAGGGCCCGTACTCGGCAAGGTGCGTGCCATGGTTGATGACGGCGGCAAGCGGGTCAAGGAAGCCGGACCCTCCTGTGCGGTGGAAGCGCTCGGCTTCAGCGAGGTGCCCACCGCGGGCGATGAGTTTGAGGTGTATCCCGACGAGAAGACTGCCCGCTCGGTGGTGGGTGACCGGGCCAGCGAAGCCCGTGCCACCCGACTGGCGCAGCAGATGGCTTCGCGCCGGGTCTCCCTGGCATCGATGTCTGACCAGGCCAGTGAAGGCGAGCTGAAGGAGCTCAACTTGATCCTCAAGGCGGACGTGCAGGGTTCCGTGGAAGCCATCCTTGGCTCGCTCGAACAACTGCCCCAGGGCGAGGTGCAGGTGCGCGTTCTGCTCTCAGCTCCGGGCGAGATCACCGAAACAGATGTCGACCTGGCCGCCGCGTCCGGTGCGGTGATCGTTGGCTTCAACACCTCGATGGCGCCCGGCGCCAAGCGGGCCGCCGATGCCACCGGCGTGGACGTGCGCGACTATGACGTTATCTACAAGCTGCTGGAAGACATCCAGCTGGCCATGGAGGGCCTGCTGGAGCCGGAGCTGGTGGAGGAGCCCCTCGGCGAAGCCGAGGTGCGGGCCGTGTTCAGCATCGGCCGCAATGCGGTGGCCGGTTGTTACGTCACCAGCGGCAAGTTGCAGCGCAACTGCAAGGTGCGCGTGTGGCGGGGCAAGGAAAAAGTGTTCGAGGGTGATCTGGACTCCCTCCGCCGCAACAAAGACGATGTCAAGGAAGTGGCCACCGGCTTCGAATGCGGCATCGGCACCGATCGCTACACGGGCTGGCAGGAAGGCGATCGGGTTGAGGCCTACAAGCTGGTGACCCAACGCCGCACCCTCAGCACCTGAGCGCGGTGACTCCCCGCAGCGAGCCCCTGCTCTGGCTCCAGCTGGTGGCCCTCGGGGCCATTCCGTTGGAGCTGCTGGGATTGCTGCTCATGCTGGCCGGTGCCGATCCTGGCCCCTTGCCCGGCCTCGAGCGGCTGCTGACCTGGGCCATCGGCGTACTTGGGCCGGCGATCCTGATCTGGCAGCGGCCCGCCGACCTCTGTTCCCTGCTACTGATACAGGTGCCGGTGCGGGCCCGCAGCGAAGACCAGCTGAGGCTTGCCGCCCTGCAGAGCCCTCTGACCACCAGGGTGGCCATGCTGCTGGGGGCTTCTGCCCTGCTGCCCCTTTTCTGGTGGATTGATCAGCACGCAGCCCTGGCCGCGCTCCTCTCCCCGCTGGCGGCCAGCCCACGCTTTGTCGCCCTGCTGCTGGCCTGCCCCCTGCTCAGCTTGATGCTGTGGCAGTGGCAGGAGCTGGTGCAGGCAATCACGCTGCTCAGCCGCAGCCCGGCCGCGCTGGAGGCCTGCCCACCAATGACTCGGACGGAACTGGAGGATAAGCGGCTCTGCCTTGGCCTACCCCTGCTGCTGCTGGAGCCCCTGCAGATAGCCAAACCTGGCAAGACAATTCCTGCGTCAGAAACGGCCGAAGCCTCAGCCGCCGGTCCGGTTGCGATCCAGCCAGAGGAGGCTGCCGAACACAACGAGGGCACAGAGCTGGATCAGCAGATCGATTGATGCCACCTCGGCACCGCTTGCCCCTCGCATGGCCATAGCCGCCAACCCCACCGCAGCGGATGCCGTCAGGGCCAGCCACAGCCCCCGGCGCAGGCCTCGCCAGGGAGTGCGGGCTTCCTGTAGAAGCCGGGCGCGCAGGGCAGGATCAATCGGGTCAGATTTTGGTCCCATCTCCTGGCAGGAATCGGTGCAAGCAAGTCAATGCTAATTTCATGGGGACGCCGGTGTAGCTCAGGGGTAGAGCAACTGATTCGTAATCAGTAGGTCGTCGGTTCAAATCCGATCACCGGCTTTTTGCGGCCCCAATCATGATCAACTCTCCATACTTTTGGCAGATTAGATCTTTACAAACTTCGGTTTAAGGGGTAGCCCAGCCAATAAAAAGCCCCCGCGTCAGCGGGGGCTCCAGGGATTCCGTTG
>JAYKGS010000069.1:0-13224 GCA_035284945.1 Synechococcus sp. | reverse complement strand
GCCACAGCATCCATGGACGCTGCTGAAATGGAAGTTACGGTTCAGCGCCGCCCTTCGTCAAGGCAGGCTGCACCTGGCCGCTCCAGACCGGAACGGTGACGTGGAAACAGGCCCCTTCCCCGGGCTCCGACACCACCCAGATCCGGCCGCCATGCACCTCGGCGATGCGGCGGCACACCGACAGACCCACGCCGTAGCCGGAGGTGGTGCCTGAAGTCTGGGGCAAACGCACCCGATCCAGGAAAATCCGCTCCTGCTCTGCCTTGGGAATGCCAGGGCCGCTGTCGCAGATACTCACCTGCACCCACTGGTCGGTGCGGTGCAGCAGGGCCAGCCGCACCCGACCCTTATCCGGGGTGAATTTGAGGGCGTTCTCCAGCAGGTTGAGCAGCACCTGGCGCATGCGGCGCTGGTCGGCGAAGACATCCGGCAGGTCGGCTGGGATGTCGGTGAGCAGCTCCAGGTCGCGGCCGATCCACAACTTCTCCAGCTCCAGAATGGCCTCGGCCACCACCTCGCCCAGGGCCAGGCGCTGGGGGTTGAACAGGGCCTCCCAGCGGGTGGTACCCACCTCCAGCAGATCTTTGGAGAGCTCCTGGATGTCGTCGAGCCGGCGGGTGAGCACATCGCGGAAGCGGGGCTCATCGATCTGGCCGAGGGTATGGCTCTGCAGGGCGAGCTTGGCGGCGGTCAGGGGGGTACGCAACTCGTGGGCCACCATCCGCAGCAGCCGCTCCTGCACCCCGAGCCGGTCGATCAGGGTTTCGTTTTCCTGACGCAGCACCAGCACCTGGTCTTCCAGCTGCAGCTCGCGCCGGGTGCGGCTGCCGTCGATTTCGGCGGGCCGCAGGCTCATGCCCAGGCTGGTGACCGCCTCCATCTGCTGCCAGCGGGGCAACCAGCTACGCAGCTTCTGGCTGATCCCATTGCCGGCCAGCACCTGCTTGGGCGGCGGATCGAGCTTCACCAGGGCGGGGGTGGCCACCAGCCGATGCAGTTCCAGCAGTTCGGGCTGGCGGGCCGGATCAGCCACCTCCAGGCTCACCTTGAAGCCACACTCCTCGCCATTGAGGAACTGAACCAGGCTGCGCAGATCCGGGCTGGCCAGATGGTGGATGGACGCCACCAGAAGCAGCTTCAGCGCCTGGCATTCGGTCCCTGGCGCGGTCCGTTCTGGGCTGGGCAGATCTGGGCTCACAGCGCTCACCCTATGGGGATTGAACCAGTCCGGTCCATCCCCGCTATGACAGAGAGAGTCCATGCCGTGAGCCCCCGGGCCGGAATCCCATGAGCAGGCTTTCCGATCCCAGCACCCCCATCCAGCACCCCGTTCAGCCCAGCATCCAGCCCCGCATCCAGCTCGACAGCAACCTGCGGCGCTGGTTTACCCGCAATCTGGGCCTGTGGCGCTCGCGCCGGGCCTATTTCTTCCTGGATGAAGATGCCCTGCACGTCGACATGATGGTGCGGGTGGAGGCCTACCGGGAGCCGGTCGAGGGCGACGCGGCCTACCGCTTCACCTGGTGGCCCGAGCGGGAATTCGACTTCTTCGAGCGGAAGCCCCAGTACTCGCGCACCGGCAGCATGGACGCCTACCTGTGCGGGCACCAGCTGCAACGCAGCCGAGGTTTCTACAGCGACACCGCCCACAGGAGCCAGATCCGCCAGGTGGATGAGCATGAGCTGACGTTTGAATCGCGTTACCAGGGATGGGACATCCTGGAACACTTCCGCCTGATTGATCAGGACCGCTACCGCTCCCGCTCGATTTATTCGTGGAGGCAAGGGGTTCTCCAACTGGCTGAGTTCCATCACGAGGCGCGCGTCGAGGCGGCCGGACCGCCCCTGCCACCGGCAGAAGGGCCCTGATGCAGCAGCATTACCGCTTTGAGACAACCTCCCCACGGCCCTGACAATGCCCCGCACCCCCCTGCTGCAGCTCAAACCCCTGCTGTCCCTGACCCTGTTGGCACTCCCCCTGCTGCTGGCCCAGTCGGCCGCCTGGGCCGCCCCCGCCACCGAGGCGGATATGAACCTCTACACCCGGATCGCCGCAGTGAACGTGTGCATCGCCCGCGGAGCGGGAGTGCCCTTCGACAGGGCTGTGGGCATCGCCAGTGAAACCATCGCCCAGGTGATCCTGGGCCAGCACGATGGGGCGATCGCCCAGGTGGGCACCAAACCCCTGGGCATTGAAGACCTGCGCAAGGGCTCGATCAACTCGGCAGTCCTGGGCGCCGCCGAGATCTGCCCCAAGGAGGTGCCCGCCGATGTGATGGCCAAGGTGCAGGACGCCCTCAAGCAGACACCCCCGGCCAAAGCGACCCCCAGCAAGTAATCCGAATGGCTTTGGTGCGCCTCGCCGACTACCGTCCGGCACCGTTTCTGCTGGATCGCACCGATCTGATGGTGCAACTGCACTTCGACCACAGCGAGGTGGCGGCGCGTCTGGCCTTCCGGCCCAATCCGGCCGCCGAACCAGGCCCGCTGCTGCTGCAGGGGGTGGATCTGGAGCTGCTGGAGCTGGCGCTCGACGGCTGCGCCCTGGAGCCGGCGGCCTACCAGCTTGGGGCTGGGAAGCTGCTGATCGCCGAGCCCCCCGACAGGCCCTTCCTGCTGGAGAGCCGGGTGCGCCTCCACCCCCATAGCAACAGCACCCTCGAGGGCCTCTATGTGAGCGGGGGGCTGTTCACCACCCAGTGCGAGGCCGAGGGATTCCGCCGCATCACCTTCCACCCTGATCGCCCCGACCTGCTCAGCCGCTTCCGCGTGCGCATCGAAGCGGACCAGGCCAGTTGCCCGGTGCTGCTCTCCAATGGCAACCGCATGGAGAGCGGCCCCCTGCCCGCTGATCCCCACACCGGGGCGGAGCGCCACTACGCCATCTGGGACGACCCCTTCCCCAAACCCTCCTATCTTTTTGCCCTGGTGGCGGGCCAGCTGGAGGAGGTGACAGACGGCTTCACCACCGCCAGCGGGCGAAAGGTGGCCCTGCGCATCCATGTGGAGCCAGGAGATGGGCCCTACACCGCCCACGCCATGGCCTCACTGAAGCGTTCGATGGCCTGGGATGAGCAGCGCTACGGCCTCGAATACGACCTCGATGAGTTCAACATCGTGGCAGTGCGCCATTTCAACATGGGCGCCATGGAGAACAAGAGTCTCAACATCTTCAACTCCAAGCTCGTGCTCGCCGATGCGGAAACAGCCACCGATAGCGAGCTGGAGCGCATCGAAAGTGTGATCGGCCACGAGTATTTCCACAACTGGACCGGTAACCGCATCACCTGCCGCGACTGGTTCCAGCTTTCACTCAAGGAGGGCCTCACCGTATTCCGGGATCAGTGCTTTACGGAAGATCTGCACAGTGCCGCCCTCAATCGGATTGAAAACGTAGCCCTACTACGCAATACCCAGTTTCGCGAAGATGCCGGCCCCACAGCCCATCCGGTACAGCCCGATTCCTACCAGGCGATCGACAACTTCTACACCACTACGATCTACGAGAAGGGTTCGGAACTTATTCGTATGTTGCACACCCTGCTGGGGGAGGAGACCTTCATGCGGGGAATGGCGCTCTACGTGAGCCGCCACGACGGCACGGCCGCCACCTGCGAAGACTTCGTGCAGGCCATGCAGGATGGCGCCGCAGGTGCGGCCCGCTTTGATTTTTCCCAGTTCCGCCGCTGGTATCACCAGGCCGGCACTCCCCGGCTGCACATCCAGCGCCACTGGGATGGCGACGCCGGCGTGCTGGAGCTGCAGGTGCGGCAGCACACCCCACCCACCCCCGGCCAGAGCGACAAGCAGCCCCTGGTGATTCCCCTTGCCCTGGGTCTGCTGGATCAGGCCGGGGAGCCCCTGGCGGTGCAGCTGGATGGGGAGCCCGCCGCCGCCCCGCAAGGGGCGGGCACCCGCCTGCTGGTGATCGACCAGCCCGAGCAGATGCTGCGCCTGGTGGGCTTACCCCGCCGACACCACCCCCCTGCCCTGTCCCTGCTGCGCCAGTTCTCCGCCCCGGTGGTCCTGGAGATGGGCCGCCCCACCGCCGAGCTGGTGCACCTGCTGGCCACCGATCCCGACCCCTTCGCCCGCTGGGATGCGGGCCAGGTGCTGCTGCGTCAGGCGGTGCTGGCCCGGGCCGGCGGCGGCGGCGATGGGCTGCTGGAGGAGGAGCTGATCGATGCCTTCGGCCGGATTCTGGCCGACCCCTCCCTCTCGGAAGCCAGCCGCAGTGTGCTGCTGGCCCTGCCGGGCATGGCCGAGCTGGAGGCGGCCTGCACTGCCGCCGGCCAGGAACCGGATCCACCTGGACTGTTTGCCGCCCTGCTGGCGCTGCAGGGGCGTTTTGGCGCCGCCCTGGCCGAGCCCCTGACGGCGGCCCTGGAGCGCTGCACCCCCCAGTGGGGCCTGACCTGGCCCGAGGGCAACGGCGATCGCCTGCTCACGGGCACCGTCTGGAGTTGGCTGGTGGCGGCCGGCGATACCGCCCGGGCAGCGGTGGCTGGGGCAGCGGTGGAGGCGGTGCGGGGCCCATCGATGACCCTGGCCCGGGCCGGGCTGCGGGCCCTGCAGGCCCACCCGATCCCCGAGCGCCAACAGGCGCTGGATGCCTTCTACCAGCGTTGGCAGGCCAGGCCCGTGATCCTCGATGCCTGGTTTGGCCTGGAGGCATCCGCCCCCTTTGCAGATGGTCTGGAGCGGGTGACCCGGCTGCTGGAGCACCCCCGCTTCGATCCCACCGCTCCCAATTCGGTGCGCGCCGTGCTGGGCGGCCTGGCCGCCAATGCGCCGGTGTTCCACGCCGCCGATGGCTCGGGGTACGCCTTCATGGCGGAGCGGATCAGCGAGCTCGACCAGCGGAACCCGATCACCGCCTCGCGCCTTGCCAAGGTTTTTAGCCGCTGGCAGAGCTACGGCCCGGCCCGCGCCGCGGCGATGCGTGGGGCCCTTGAGCAGCTGGCTGGCAAACCGCTCTCCAGCAACACCTCCGAGGTGGTGGGCCAGTGCCTGGGAGCGGGGTAGCCGCTCAGCGCCGTGGCAGGGGCGGGGGGGGTGGGGGCCGCAGTGGCCCGGTGAGACTCTGGTGCAGCTGGCGGAAAGCGGCCTGCCGGTAGGGGGCCCCCTCGGCACCGGCATGCAGGCCCCACAGGCCCTCCCAGTAGAAGTAGATGACACCATGGCCGCGGCTGGTGGCCAGCTGGCTCTTCTCGGCCAGGGTGGCCATGTTGGGCGTGCGGCCACCGAAGCCCGCCAGGATGCCGATTTCCACCGGCATGCCCCAGCTGCGCGCCTTCACCAGGGCCGGTTGGTTGAGGTCCTTCTCGAACCCTTGCAGCGAATAGGCGTAGTTCTGCACCACCAGGTCATCGATCAGCTCCCCCAGGGCCCAGAGCTCCCAGTCCTGCAGCCAGTGGTTGTAGGCGAAACGGAAGGGCCCGGGCGAGAGGCTGATCAAGGTGCCGGAGCGCTTCAGCTGGCTGCGCAGTTCCCGCAGCAGTCCGGTGAGCTGCTGGCGCCGCCAGCGCATCCAGGCCCGCTGGGTGTGGTCATCGGGCGGCTCGAGGCCCGTTTCCGCCAGGTAACGGGCGCGGCTGAACGGGTCGTAGCCCAGCTCCACCGGCCAGGCGAAATGGTCGTCGAGCTGGATGCCGTCGACGTTGCAGCGCTCCACGATCTCGCCGATCAGACCGAGAAAGCGCTGCCGCACCCCAGGGTGTGCAGGGTTGAGCCACACCATCGGCTTGCCGTGCATCGCCATCTCCCTGCTGCCATCGCGGCGTTGCAGCACCCAGTCGGGATGCTGGGCGACCACGGCGGCATCGGCGGGCTCCATCAGGCCGTATTCAAACCAGGGGATCACTTGCAGCCCTCGCCGGTGGGCGGCCTGGGTGAAGCGGCAGATCGGATCGAGATTGGGGTTGGCCCTGGCGAGGGCAGGCTCCATCGGCGCATGGGCCGACCTGTGAAAAGTGGCCCCCCGGCTCCAGACGTTCGGGTAGAGGGTGTTGAAGCCCGCATCTGCCAGCTCCCTCACCGCCCGATCGATCCGCTCAGGGTCGTAGTAGAGGGGACTGGGACTGTTGGTGAGCCACACGCCGATGCGGCGGGGCGCGGGCAGCTGGCTCCGGGCCAGCAGGGGGAGGGGGGCAAGGGCCCAGGGCAGGCTGAGCAGCACGCTCACCGCAGCTGGCAGGAAGGCCCTGAGCCGGGCGAAGCGCCGCAGGGGTATGGGTTCCAATGCCGGGGCAGTCAGCGGAACATCGAACTCACCGAGCTCTCATCGTGAATCCGCCAGATGGCCTCGCCAAGCATGTTGGCCACCGAGAGCACCTTCAGCTGGGGGAAGCGGCAGTCCGCACGAGGGGGAATGCTGTTGGTGACAATCACCTCCTCAAACAGGCCAGGCTCGGAGAGTCGCTCCATCGCCGGCGGTGAAAACACCGCATGGGTGGCGCAGGCCAGCACCCGGGTGGCGCCGCGCTGGCGCAGCAGCCGGGCCCCGGCACAGATGGTGCCACCGGTGTCGATCATGTCGTCGATCAGGATTGCCGTCTTACCGGCCACCTCGCCGATCACCGTGAGGCTCTGGGCCACGTTGTGGCCGGAGCGGCGCTTGTCGATGATCGCCAGGGGAGCATCATTCATCTGCTTGGCGAATGCCCGGGCCCGAGCCACCCCGCCCACATCGGGAGACACCACCACCAGATCGGCGAGATTTCTGCTGCGCAGGTAATCCACCAGCACCGGCGAACCGTAGATGTGGTCGCAGGGGATGTCGAAGTAGCCCTGGATCTGGGCCGAGTGAAGGTCCATGGCCAACACCCGGTCAACGCCGGATTTGGCGAGCAGATTGGCCACCAGTTTGGCGGTGATCGACTCCCTACCGGCCGTTTTGCGGTCGGCGCGGGCATAGCCGTAATAGGGAACCACGGCGGTGATCTGCCTGGCCGAAGCCCGTTTGCAGGCATCCACCATGATCAGCAGCTCGATCAGGTGGTCATTCACCGGCGCGCAGGTGGGCTGGATCAGAAACACGTCGCAGCCCCGGATCGACTCCTGGATCTGGATGTAGAACTCGCCATCGGCGAAGCGCTTGATCACCCGGGGGCCGTCGGGGACGCCCAGATAGGCGGCGATCTCCCGGGCCAGGGCCTGGTTCGAATTGCCGCTGAACAGCCGCAACCGCCTGGTGTCATGATTCGGCTCGCTTGGGCTGCCCTGGAGAGCAAAGCGATTAGCGGTCAGGAAACTGGTCAAGACGGGCGCGGACGCTTCGGCTGGAACCAGATCGTAGAAGCGAGACTGCCAGCTGAGTGCAAACATCCATGACGCTTTCCTTGCCGGGATCGGCTCAGTCCCTGGTGGTTGTGGCCGGCGGTGAGACAGGGGCGGTGACGGCACTGCTGCACAGGGCGGCGCCGGCTCTGGCAGCGGCCCTCGACCGGCCCTGGGGAGAGCCCTTGGGGCCGGATAACCCCCAGGAGGCCCTGGTGAACCTGGCGGGCCGGCCCCCCGGCCTGGTGCCCCTGCCGATCGATCCGGGCCTGCCCCTGGAGGGGGGAGCTGGCCACTGGGCCGAACTGCTCGGAGCCTGGCGCCAGCCGGCCCTGCTGCTGCTGGCGGGGGAGCAGCTCCGCAGTGGGCTGCCGGCCGCGATGACGGCCCTGCTGCTCCAGTGGCGGGTGCCGCTGCTGGGTCTGGTGCAGGCCGACGGCCCCTGGGAACCCGCCGCTCGCCGCGCCGATGGCCTGCCCTGGCTGGGGGGCCTTGATCAGGCAGAGCAACTGGCCCTTGCCCTGGAGCTGAGTTGGCGCCGGATCGGAACCGAATGAGGCTGCAGCGGCCTAGGGAGGGGAGGCCGCCGCTGGCCAGAGGGTCACCGCCGCGTCGGGTGCGATCTGGCGCAGGCGCGGCTCTCCCGGCTGGGACGGAGCCGGCGGGGCCAGAGGCACTTCTGTGAACTGGACCGTTTCAGGCCGGCTGAGACCGGCCGCCAGCAGGCTGAGGATTTCAGTCTGGCTGAGGTTGGTGAGCAGGCCCTCCCGACTCAGAAATCGGCTCAGGCTGGAGAGCCGGCCCAGTTGCTCCGGCAGGGCCATCTCCCTCACCAGGGCGCGCACCACCAGCTGGAGGTTGTCCATCCGGCTCTGCTCCGGGCGGTCGGGATCGCGGTAGCGCACCAGCTGCTCCACCTGGCTGCCCCGCAGCCGTTGCAGGCCACCCTGCAGATCGATCGTGAAGCCCTGGCTTCTGTCGCTGTAGCGAAGCGCGTAGGTGGGGTTGGCGGCGATGCTGCCAAGGCCATCCACCAGGCTGCGCAGGGCGGCTCGGCCCAGCACCAGGTAGCGATCCGGCTGACCAGGCTCCAGCCCCACCAGGCCGCTGACCGCGTCGGCGACCAGCGCGGGGCCGCCCATTCGGTACAGGCTCCCAAGGCCCTGGGGGCGGTTCTGGCCTGGAATCTGCACCGCCAGGTTGGGGGGCAGGGTGAGCACCTGCAGCGGCCCCTGGGGATTGATCCGCACCAGCAGCAGGGCATCGGCATTGGCGGGGCCGCGTGGGGCCGCCCTGTTGAGAGGATCGGCGGGGCGTTCGCTGTCCAGGCCGATCACCAGCAGGGTGACGCTGCGACTCGGGGCTTTGGCCAGATCGGCTGGAGTCAGTTGCTGGACCAGCCGGCTGGATCGGTCCGCTTCAGGCCAGAGCCACGCCAGCAGGCCCAGGCCCCCAGCCAGGCCTGCAGCGGCCAGGGCCAGTCGCAGCAGCACTGGCACCCACCGGCGCTTCGGCTGGTCTGAACTCAGAACCATGGGCAGGCGGAGCGAAACCCACTCTGGCCCACCCCCCCGGGGCCCGCACCCGATAAGTTGGGCCCTTGCTGATGCCCCAGGGCTGAGCGGTAATGGCTGTCCGAGCTCCCCATGAGAGGGCAAGGCCCCTGACTAAGGGAGGGATCTATCCTGCCAAAGACCTCTGCAGCCAGTGCGGCCTCTGTGACAGCCGCTGGGTAGCCTACGTGCGGCAGAGCTGTTCATTTCTGACCCAGCGCTTCGAGGCGATGGAGCGGCAGGTACACGGTCGCAGCCGCGACCTGGAGAATGAAGACGAGCTCTATTTCGGCGTGCAGCAGCGCATGCTCACGGCCCGGCTGCGCCAGCCCATCGAGGGCGCCCAGTGGAGCGGCATTGTGAGCCGCATCGGCGTGCGTGCCCTGGAAACGGGCCTGGTGGATGCGGTGCTGTGCGTGGGCCAGAGCCCCTCTGACCGCTTCAGCCCCGTGCCACAGCTGGCCCGCACCCCGGCTGAAGTGCTCGCCGCCCGGGTGAACAAGCCCACCCTTTCCCCCAGTCTGGAGATGCTCGAGCAGCTGCCCGGCAGCGACATCCGCCGGCTCCTGGCCATCGGGGTGGGCTGCCAGATCCAGGCCCTGCGGGCCGTGCAGCCCACCCTGCCGCTCGAGGAGCTCTACGTGCTGGGCCTACCCTGCGTCGACAACGTGTCCCGCCAGGGACTGCAGACCTTCCTGGAGAGCACGGTGAGCTCCCCGCAGACGGTGGTGCACTACGAATTCATGCAGGACTTCCGCATCCACTTCCGTCACAGCGACGGCCGCACCGAAACCGTGCCGTTCTTCGGGCTCGATACGCCCCGGCTCAAGGACGTATTCGCACCCAGCTGCCTGAGCTGCTTCGACTACACCAACGCCGGCGCCGACCTGGTGGTTGGCTATATGGGCGCAACCTTCGGTCGCCAATGGCTCACGGTGCGCAACCCTAGGGGCCAGCAGCTGCTGGATCTGGTGGAGACGGAGCTGGATGTGGCGCCGGCGACCAGCTCCGGCCAGCGACAGGCCGCCGTGCAACAGGGCATTGAGGCCTACGACAAAGCCCTGAAGCTGCCCCTCTGGCTCGCCCGATTGATCGGCCTTGTGGTGGAGCGCTTCGGCCCGAAGGGCCTGGAATACGGCCGGTTCTCGATCGATTCCCACTTCACCCGCAACGCCCTCTGGCTGAGGCGCCACCACCCCGAAAAGCTGGAGGCCCACATCCCGGCCTTTGCCCAGAGGATCATCAGCCGCTATCGGCTGCCGCAGACATGAAGGCCCCCGACCAGCGTCGCGCCGGCGTTCTGCTCCATCCAACGGCCCTGCCGGGGCCTGCCGGTTGCGGCAGCTTCGGCCAGGCGGCACAGCACTGGCTGGCGCTGCTGGGCCGCCATGGGGTGGGCGTATGGCAGCTGCTGCCCCTGGCCCCCACCGACGGCACCGGTTCGCCCTACAGCTCCCCCAGCGGCTCGGCCCTCAACCCCTGGCTGCTCGATGGCGAGCTGCTGGTGCAGCAGGGCTTCCTGGAGTGGGCTGATCTGGAGGGGCTGCCCCGGGCCACCACCGGCCCGGACCGCCTGGATCTGGCCGCCATGCCGGCCCGCAGCCAGGCCCTGGCGGCGGCCCTGGCCAGCCGCTGGCCCCAGCAGCCGGTGGAGCAGAAGCAAGCCTTCGCCCGCTGGCGCCGCCGTCAGCGGGGCTGGCTGGCCGATCACGCCCTGTTCATGGTGATCCGGCGCCTTCAGGCGGGCCAGCCCTGGTGGGAGTGGCCCGCACCCCTGGCCAGGCGTCAGGGGCGGGCCCTGCGCCGGATCGCCACAGAGCAGGCCGGCGGGCTCCTGGCGGAAGAGCTGCTCCAATGGCAACTCCAGAGTCAGTGGATGCAGCTGCGCAAGCAGGCTGAGCGTTCCGGGGTTCAGGTGCTCGGTGACCTGCCCTTCTACGTGGCCCACGACAGCGCCGACGTGTGGGCCCACCCAGGCCTGTTCTCCCTGCAGCCCGATGGCCGTCTCGCAGCCCAGAGTGGCGTCCCGCCGGATTACTTCTCGGCGACCGGCCAGCTCTGGGGCACGCCGGTGTACCGCTGGCCGCTGCACCTGCTTACCGGCTTCAACTGGTGGCTGGCCAGGCTGCAGCGTCAGTTTGAGCTGTTTGATCTGGTGCGCCTCGACCACTTCCGCGCCCTCCAGGCGTTCTGGAGCGTGCCCGGGGATGCCCCCACCGCCGAGCATGGACGTTGGGTCTGGTTTCCTGGCTGGCCCCTGCTGACCCTGCTCTGGCTGCGCCAGGGACTGCGCCTGCCCCTGATCGCTGAGGATCTCGGGGTGATCACCCCCCAGGTGGAGGCCCTGCGCGACGCCTTCCGACTGCCAGGCATGAAGATCCTCCAATTCGCCTTCAACGGCGATTCGGCCAATCCCTATCTGCCGGCCAACATCCGCGGCCCTCGCTGGGTTGTGTACACGGGTACCCACGACAACGCCACCACGGTGGGCTGGTGGCAGAGCCTCGATGGGGGCGCCCGCCAGAAGCTGACGGAGGCGGTGGGAGCTCCCGTCACTGCGCCGGCCTGGCAACTGCTCGAGCTGGCTCTGGCAAGCCCGGCCAACCTGGCCGTGGTGCCCCTTCAGGATCTACTCGAGCTGGACGATCGGGCCCGCTTCAACACCCCTGGCACCAGCTCGGGCAACTGGACCTGGCGACTTGAGCAGCCGATCGCCGCCCTCGACGGCAAGCTGCAGGGCTACGGAGCGATGGCGGCGCGCTACGGCCGTGGGGCCGCCCAGGGCCGGGGTGGGATCTGATCCCAGCGACGCAGCTGGCGGGCGCCCTGACCCCGGGCAGCGACCTCCAGGGGCAGCAGTTCGGGATAGAGCTTCAGCAGAGCCTGCCTGGGGCTGGGCGGCTTTACCAGCTCCTGGGGTGGGAGGGGGGGAATGGGTCGCAGGGCCACCAATCCCTGCGCCGCAATCTTGCGCTGCTGGAGATTCAATCCATAGACCAGCGCCAGGGTGAGTACCCCATAGAGAATCGTGCCCTGCCACGTGGTGAATACGTCGATGGAGCCTGGGGTGAACCGCAGTGAATCCGCTTGCCGCAGCTGGCGGGCCTCCTGCTGGTTGCCCCTGGCCAAAACGGGATCCAGGCAGGCGGGTGGCAGGTCCAGGTGCCGCTCGATCAGCGGCAGCATCGTGCGCAGATAGGTGGCCTCGGGTAACCGATCCGGCCAGCCCCGCTCCAGGGCCTCCAGCACGGCCGCGCTGATCCGGGTATCGAGGGCCAGCTGGCGCAGGCTCAGGCCCCGCTCCTCCCGCCGCTGGCGCAGCAGGCGCCCGGCAGCCAGCAGGGGGTCGAGCTCAGGTTCGGACGCATCCGCTGGCTGAGCAGGGGGTCTGCGTCCCAGCCAGCGGCCAAGACGCCGCCGCAGGCGCGTCGCTGAAGAGGGTCTGGGCTGGTTCAGGGCTGGCAGTTCAATACTTGCCATTCTTGAGGATCGAGGCGGCGCCAGCGACCCTCAGGCAGGTCCCCCAGCCGCACCGAACCGATCGCCCAGCGCTTGAGATCCAGAACCGGATGGCCCAGGATTGCTGCGGTGCGACGAATCTGGCGGTTACGCCCCTCGGCCATCACCAGTTCCAGCTCGGTTGCCTGGCTGGTCTGCCCGATCAGCTTCAGCCCAACGGGCTGGCTGGCCTGACCGTTCAGGGGGACACCGGCGGCCCAGCGCTCCAGCGCCTGGGCCGCCGGCCGCCCCTCCACCCAGACCCGATAGATCTTGCGATGGCCGTAGCGGGGATGGCTGAGTCGAAGGGTGACATCCCCCCGGTTGCTTAGCAGCAATGCACCGCGGCTGTCGGCATCGAGGCGACCGACGGGATGGAGCCCCCGCCCCCGGCGAAGCTCGGCTGGCAGAAGCTCCAACACGGTGGGCCGGCCCCTGGGGTCCCGGCAGCTGCAGAGCACTCCAGGGGGTTTGTTGACCAGTAACAGCAGGGGCTCCGGCCTGGCCACCAGGGCCTGGCCCCGCACGGTGATCAGGTCGGAGGCCGGATCCGCCCGATCGCCAAGCATGGCCAGGGCGCCATTGACCCGAACCAGGCCCTGCCGCAGCAGGGTTTCGGCCTGGCGCCGCGAACAGATGCCTGCGGCGGCCATCACTTTCTGCAACCGTTCAACACCCATGGCTCCCATGCTGCCTGCGGCAGAAGGATGGTAGGGTTACGAAACTGAATAGTTTCGCAAGCTGGATCAAGCCATGCCCGCTTTAGATGGCGACCTGGTGCGCAGCTACCTGCGTGACATCGGCCGCGTGCCGCTGCTCAGCCATGAGCAGGAGATCACCCTTGGCCGCCAGGTGCAGGAGCTGGTGGCCCTTGAGGAGCTGGAACTGGAGCTTG
>JAYKGS010000068.1:0-2793 GCA_035284945.1 Synechococcus sp. | reverse complement strand
TGGCCCTGAGCGCCCCGGCGATCGGCTGAAGCCAAACAGCCCGGCTGATCAGACAGCAACGGAATCCCTGGAGCCCCCGCTGACGCGGGGGCTTTTTATTGGCTGGGCTGGTGGCGGGTGGCGCCAGAGCTGGTTCTGGAACCTACGGTAAGGGTCATTCCCAGCCCCTCCGCGCAGGATTTTCTGCTGGTGAGGCCGTCTCTGCGCCGAGTTGCCGCCGTGATGACGATCAAGGAGCCCACCGGCCAAGCGAGTCGCTCCATCCTGCTCACCGGTGCAAGCTCAGGGATCGGTTTTCAGGCGGCGACCCTGCTGCTTGCTAGCGGTGACCGTCTCACCCTGCCCTGCAGGGATGCCAGCACCGCCTCTCGTCTGCGCCAATGCTTGATCGGCCCGATTGAAACCCCCACCTGCGATCTGGCTGACCTTGGCAGCATCGAACGCTGCACCCAGGCGCTGCTGGCAGCTGGGCAGCCGATTGACACCCTCATACTCAATGCCGGCCTGCAGTACAGCGGTGGCACCCAACCCCGCTGGTCGGCCCAGGGGTTTGAGCTCACCGTTGCGGTGAATCATCTGGGCCACCAAGCCCTGTTGCAGCAGGTGTTGCCCTTGCTGCTGCAGAGCAAGGCGCCTCGGCTGGTCGTCACGACATCGGAAGTGCACGATCCCACCACCCCTGGTGGGAGGGTGGGACCCCCTGCTGGCCTCGGGGATCTTGCTGGGCTGCGTCATGGGCCGGGCGCCCTGATGCTGGATGGCAGCGCCAGCTTCAATGCCGAGAAGGCCTACAAGGACAGCAAACTCTGCAACCTGATGATGGCACGCGAGGTGGAGCGGCGGCTTAGGGACCAGGGCACGCCGCTGCCGGTACTTGCCTGGAGCCCTGGGCTGGTGATCCCGCGCAGCGAGGGCGGATTCTTTCGATACAGCCGCAGCCATAACCCTGTTGGACAGGCTCTGTTTTCCCTGGTGGCCCTCGATCTGCTGCAGCTCACCGAAACTCCCCAGAGAGCTGGAGCCCTGCTGGCAGGCCTGGCAGCCGTGTCAGCGCCGCCAGTCAGCGGTTTCGAGTACTGGAGCAACCGGGTGCTTGGCCCAGGCCGGCTGCGTTTTGAAGTCTGCGAACCCAGTGCCGAGGCTTGTTCAGACACCCTGGCCACCCAGCTTTGGGAGCTCAGCGCATTCCCCCACGGTTGACCGGTCCACCCATATTGGGACCAGCACCTGGGCCAGCTGCCGGCCGCACCCCAGCCCCTGGGGCGCCCACGCCCGGGGCTACTCCAGCACCAGGGGCACCAACGCCTGGGGTGATGGCCCGCACGGCCGGTCGCCCCACGCAGCCCGCCGGAACCCCAGGGGAGGTGCAGTAGATCGCTGCTGCTGGTGCGGCATGGGCTGGCGAGACAACTGTTCGAGCAGCCACGGCTCCGCAGCAGCAGATCGCAAGGGAAGTCAATACACCTGGGAGATGGAGCATGGGATGGGGGGCCCTTGAGTTGGTACCATCCTGATCGAGAGCTCCCCGCGTTTCAACACAGGAGGCATCGTTGGGAGATGGTGGGCGGGGCCATTGAGGTGTCGGGGCTTCCGTCTGGCTGGCTCGAGTGTCGCCAGGGCTGCTGCTGCTACCACCACGGCCAGGGCCAGCAGGCGCCAAGGGAGACGAAAACGTGAGGGCAGGACCTTTCCCCCCTTGAGCGGCGTTCCGCAGCGGCCGCAGACCATGCGTCCTGCCAGGCTGCGGTCGGCGCGAACGGTCCAGCTGCCGCAGTTGGGACAGGCCATGGTGGGGCCGAAAGTGGTGCCGGCTTCATTCTGATTCGCCCGCTCCCAGGCCGTGATCCCACTGCTCAGCAAACTTGTTTTCTGTGCTGTCGCTCTGTTCATGCTGTTGGAGGCTCCTGCAGCCCTGGCTAGCAGCGATCGGGTGCAGCACTACCTCTGTGGGGATGAACCGCTCGAGGCCATCGCCTTCAACGGCCCGGTAGATGCGGTTGATATCCCTAACAGCAGCGGAGGCACCCTGCCTGGTGCCTTCCTGGTGCTTCGCTGGCGCAACCAGAATCTGCAGCTGCCGCGTACCAATAACGCCGGCGTTCCCAGCTACACCGACGGCCGCTGGTGGTGGCAGGCCCTCGATCCCGACCACCCCCAATTCGCCCAGCTGCGCGGCGATCTGCAGAACTATCACTGCGAGCCCGATCCATGGGCCTGAGCGCACCAGTCCCGGGGGCCATCCCCCCCTGGCGCCCGCTACTCAAGGCGGCGCAAAGGCAGGAGGGGCGTTCCCCCCATGGTCGCTGGCTGCAGCTGGCCAGCCTCGGGCTGGATGGGGCTCCGCGGGTGCGCACCCTGGTTTTCCGCTGCTGGGCGGACCCCCACAGCCTGGAGCTATTCACCGACGGCCGTAGCTCCAAGGCCCACGAGCTACTGGCCGAGCCACGTCTGGAGCTGTGCTGGCTGCTGCCCAAGGCACGCTGCCAGTTTCGGCTGCGGGGCTTTCGGCTCAGGCTCGATGCCGAGGTTGATGCCCAGGAACGCCGTCGTCATTGGCACCAACTCGGCCCAGGGGCAAGGGCCATCTGGGGTTGGCCACCGCCTGGAGCGCCCTTTGATCCGTCGGCGGATTTCCCCTTGGAATTGGCCGATGGCACCCCCCTGCCGGACAGCTTCGCCCTGCTGAGGATCCAGATCAGCCAGGTGGAGCTGCTGGAGCTCAAGGGCAATCCCCATTGCCGCCGCCGCTGGCGGGCAGATGACGGCTGGAAGGAGCAGAGGCTCAATCCTTGA
>JAYKGS010000067.1:0-3375 GCA_035284945.1 Synechococcus sp. | reverse complement strand
GCCCCGTGCAGATCTGGCAGCTTTGGGCCTCGGCGGCGGCGTTTTTCGCTGCCCTTACAGCCCTGCTCATCAAAGTTGGGGTGCAGGGGGTTGATGCAGGTATGGCGACCCTGTTCCGCACCCTGGCAGTGGCGACCGTGCTGGCTCTGCTGTTGCTGGCCACCGGCCGGCTGAACTGGCAGGAGCTGCGCCAACTGGCGCCCCTCAGCCTGGCTGCCCTCGCCCTTTCCGGTGTTGCCACCGGTCTGTCGTGGTTCTGCTACACCCGCGCCCTGCAGCTGGGCCCGGTTTCGGGGGTGGCAGCACTGGACAAGCTCAGCGTGGTGCTGATTGCCCTGTTGGCCCTTGTGCTGCTGGGCGAGCAGCTTGAACTTCGGGCCTGGTTGGGGGTGGTGTTGATGGGCGTGGGCGCAGCACTGGTGGCCCTGTTCTGATCGATGAATCTGAGCCCGATTTCCTTCCATGGGATGGGCTCCGGTGGCTCGAAAATGGGGAGGACACCTGGCCTCCGCTGGGTGAGTGGCCACGGTTAACACTTCTTTACACTACGCTTCTACAAAGCATTCCCCCCCCCTTGAGCGACCTATTGGCTGTCATCTACCTGCTCTGTTTTGCGGCCATTGCCGGCGGGGCCTTCGCCCTGATGACCCAAAATCTTCGGGGGCCCCATCCTTGGGGTCCTCCCCGGGTGGCGGCACCGGGCCCAGGCGCCATCCAGAAGCCCCTGGCCCAGGGGAGGAGGTGCTTTACCTGGACCTAAGCCGGGAACGCCTGGAAGATCTCTATCATCAGGCGCCTTAGCCCACCAGAGCTGGACGTTGGGCGTCTCGATAGGGTCAACCCGGTTTGTCAACCAAAGTGGTCCATGACCCTGAAGCTCTACGGCGGCCACCGCAGCCGGGCCTCCATGCCCCGTTGGTATCTAGAGGAAAGAAATATTCCCTACGAGTGGGTTCAGCTGGACATGCAGGCCGGTGAGCACAAATCCGACGCCTATGTCGCGATCAACCCGTTTGCCAAGGTTCCGGCCCTCGTGGATGAATCACTTCAGGCTCCGGGTGGGGAACCACTGCAGCTGTTTGAAAGTGGCGCCATCCTGCTGCATCTGGCCGATCACCACGCCCACGAGTTCACCGGTACTGCCGCCCAGGTGGCCGCCCAGCGCGCTCTGGCAAGCCAGTGGATCCTTTTCGCCAATTCCACCCTGGCTGTGGCCCTGTTTGTTCCGGCTAACCGGGAGAGGGAATTTCCCCAGTTGATGGGGGTGCTGGATGGGCAGCTTGCCGGTGGTCGTTCGCTGCTGTCCGGTCCATGGGGCGATCCGATCTGGAGCGTTGCCGACTGCGCTGTCAATGCCTATCTGGCCTATCTGCCGGTTTTCTTCCCCCAGATCGATCTGGCCCCCTACCCAAACGTCCAGGCCACGATCGCCGCCACCGTTGCCAGGGCCGCCTACCAACGCGGCATGGGCAACATTTGAACCGGCCGGCTCCGGATGCTTTCGCCCAAAGTGTCACCTTCCACTGGCAGGGGCAGCCGCTGGAGCTGCTGGGCGCCAAGGCGGCGTGGGATCCCCAGCGGCAAACCCTGTTCGTGGCGGATCTCCATCTGGGTAAGGCGGAAACCTTCCAGGCCCATGGCATTCCCCTGCCCAGTGATGGGGATGCAGACACCCTCAACGGGCTGCTGGCCCTCTCCCACCAGCTGCTGCCCCAGCAGCTGGTGGTGCTGGGTGACCTGATCCACAGCCGTCTTGGGCTCACCGCTGAACTCCGCTCCAAGCTGGAGGCCCTGCCGGAGCTGCTGGGCTGTCCGCTGCGCCTGATCGGTGGGAACCACGAACTGGGCAGCTGGATCGAAGGTCTGCCCCAGGAGCCATCCCAGGAGCTGGGTCCCTGGTGGCTCAGCCACATCCCCGAGCCGCGGGCCGGTTTCCTCAACCTCTGCGGCCACCTCCATCCCGTGGCCCAGGTGGGGCGTGGGGCAGATCGGCTGCGGCTGCCCTGCTTCAGCTACTGCCAAACCAGTGGCCGGCTTGCCCTGCCAGCCTTCGGGCGCCTGACCGGAGGCCACCGGTGTTTCCGGCGGGAACGGCTCTGGCTGGTGGCGGAAGGGGCCGTTGTCCCCTTTCCAGGCTGAGTGTGGGGGCCCAGCCTCAGGGAAGACGCCCTGGGGCTGGACAATTGGCGCAGGTTCAGTAGCTGTAGTTCGCCACGAACAGGCTGGTGTCGTCGGAGGGCTCCGAACCCGGCTTGTAGGCCCCTCGGCTGGCGGCGCCGTTGGCGCGGGCACGGGCCAACAGGGCCGCCTGGCCAGCCTCCAGGTTGGTGCCGCCCCAGTGCTTGAGGCAGGAGTGCTGCAGGGCGCGGCCGTAGGAGAAACCCAGATGCCAGGGGGCGTAGCCCTGGGCGGCCACCTGGTTGATGGCGTTGAGGCAGAGGCTGGCGTCCTCCTCGCTGAGGCCGCCGCTGAGAAACAGGATGGCTGGCACCGCCGCCGGCACGCTGCGGCGGAGGGTGCGCAGCGTGAATTCCCCCACCTCCTCGGCACTGGCGCGACTGGGGCAATCGGCGCCGGCGGTGGTCATGGAGGGCTTGAGCAGGCTGCCTTCCAGAAACAAGCCGTTCAACGCCAGCGCCTCGTAGGTGGTGCGCAGCACCCACTCCTGCACCGAGGCAGTGGTGGCGATGTCGTGGTCACCATCCATAAGGATCTCCGGCTCCACGATCGGCACCAGCCCCTGCTCCTGCACCGTGCGGGCGTAGCGGGCCAGGCCCCAGGCGTTCTCCCGCACCGCCAGCTCACTGGGGCAGCCCGCGGCGCTGATCCGCAGCACCGCCCGCCACTTGGCGAAGCGGGCGCCGCGGTCGTAGTAGCGGGCAGCGCGCTCGGCCAGGCCCTTCAGCCCGGTGCACCAGCTCTCACCCTCCACACCGCCGGCCAGGGGCTCCACCCCCTGATCCACCTTGATCCCGGGGATGATCCCCTGCTGCCGGAACAGCTCCACGATCGGCGGCCCGCCCTGGCCGGAGCCATCCACGCTGTCCTGGAACAGGGTTTCCTCGAACAGGATCACGCCGCTGATGTGTTCGGCCAGGCCGGGGGCACTGGCCAGCAGGCTGCGGTAGGCGCGGCGATGCTCCTCGGTGTTCGCCAGGCCGATCGCCGCGAAGCGTTTGCCGATCGTGCCGGTGGATTCATCCGCCGCCAGCAGGCCGGTGCCAGGCGTGGCCAGCGCAGCAGCCGTGGTGGCGAGCTCATCGCGGAACGCATGGAGGGCCATGGCGGGAGCCTGCAGGGCACCCCCTGGCTAGAGGCGCTGGCCCCGGTCGTCAACGGCGTCCGTTGAGCTGCAGCACAACCAGCACACCCCAT
>JAYKGS010000066.1:0-5401 GCA_035284945.1 Synechococcus sp. | reverse complement strand
CGCCGGATCAGGGTGCGCACCTGCTGGGCCTTCCTGTAGTAGGCATCCACATAGCCGGCCGAGAGGGCATAGGTGCCAATCAGGATGCGGCGCTGCACCTCATCGCCGAAGCCCTCGGCCCGACTGCGGGCGGTCATCTCCGCCAGGCTGGTGGCGTCGGGGCAGCGGTAGCCGTATCTGACCCCGTCATACCGGGCCAGATTGGCCGATGCCTCCGACGGGGCGATCACGTAGTAAGTGGCGATGCCGTCATTGAAGCGGGGGCAGCTCACCTCCACCAGCTCACAGCCCAGGGCCTCGAGCTGGGCGGCGGCGGCCAGCACCGAGGCCTTCACGGTGGGGTCGAGCCCCTCCGCCTCAAGGCATTCGCGCACAATGCCCACCCGCAACCCCCTGATGGGTTGCTCCAGGTTGGCGACGTAATCGGGCACCGGAGCGTTGAGGCAGGTTGCATCGCGGGGATCGGCTCCAGCGATCACCTGTAGCAGCTCGGCCGCATCGGCCACGCTGGTGCAGAAGGGGCCAACCTGGTCAAGGGAGCTGGCAAAGGCCACCAGCCCATAGCGGCTTACCCGCCCGTAGGTGGGCTTGAGTCCGACCACGCCGCAGAAGGACGCGGGCTGGCGGATCGAGCCCCCGGTGTCTGACCCCAGGGCCGCCATACATTCACCGGCGGCCACGGCCGCCGCACTGCCTCCGGAACTGCCCCCAGGCACCCGCTCGGGATTCCAGGGATTGCGACTCGGCCCGAAGGCGGAGGTTTCGGTCGAGCTGCCCATGGCGAACTCGTCGAGATTGGTTTTACCGAGCAGCACCGCACCGGCCTGCCAGAGCCTTTCGGTGACTGTGCTCTCGTAGGGCGGCACAAAGTGCTCCAGCATCCGGCTGGAGCAGGTGGTGGGGATTCCCTGGGTGCACAGGTTGTCCTTGATCGCCAGGGGGATGCCGGCCAGAGGAGGCAGGGCTTCGCCGGCGGCCCGTTGGGCATCAATACGATCAGCATCGGCCCTGGCCCGCCCGGCCGTGACCTCCAGAAACGCGTGGACAGTGGCATCAACCGCGGCGATGCGGGCCAGGTGGTGATCCGTGAGCTCCCGGGCGGAGACCTCACCCCTTTTCAGTAGCTCACGCCATGCGGCGATCCCCATGCACCTGGTTGCCAGCTGGTCTGGACGCTATCAGCCGATCTCCGTCAGGGGCTCACCCCTGCGGGTGCGCAGCAACCTGTGCTCAAGCGAGCCGGGCGCTTCGGCCTGAAGATCCGCCAGGAATTCGCCCAGGCGGGTTTCGAGGGTGTGCCTGCGCACGAAGGGTCCGAACCAGTAGACCGCATCAGGGGCCCGGGTTTCGACCCTTGCCCACCAAGCCAGGCCCAGGCCGTTAGCGCAGCTGCGCAGGGGCCACAGCAGGGGATTCATGGGGCAGGGGCGGGAATGGATTCATTCTGCCCGCGCAGGGGGCCTTGATCCCTGAGTGCCTCACAACTGGATATCAGCGCTGAACTCAACCGGCCGCCCATCGTCCCGGGGCTCGTACTCAGTCTCAGTATCGGTCTCAGTCTCAGTCTCGGTCTTAGGCGCTAACTCTGGCACGGGCTCTGGCACGGACTCTGGCACGGACTGGGGGCCGGGTGCCTCGGCCAGGGAGTCGACCCCCGCTGGGGCGACTGGTAGCTGGGGGCGCACCAGCCGCGGTGCGGGCTGGCTGCCCCGCAACCCCTTCATCCAGCCCCGGCGGGCAACCTCGTAGAGCAGCAGGGCCGAGGCCACCGAGGCATTGAGACTCGGTGTCACACCCCGCAGGGGGATGCGCACCAGCTGATCACAGTTGCGACGGGTGAGCATCGAGAGCCCGTCGCCTTCTGAGCCGGCAACGATCACCAGGGGGCCCTCCAGATCCACCTCCTCCAGGCTGAGGGCACCTTCGGCGGCGAGTCCAACCACCCGATAGCCCTCCTGCTTGAGGGCGTCAAGGGCCCGGTTGAGGTTCACGACCCGGGCTACGGGCAGGTGCTCCAGGGCACCTGCCGCAACCTTCGCCACCGACCCGGTCAGGCCGGCACTGCGCCGCTGGGGCAACACCAAACCGTGGGCGCCGAGGGCTTCAGCGCTGCGCACGATCGCCCCGAGGTTCTGGGGATCGGTGAGTCCATCGAGCGCCATCAGCAGGGGGGGCTCACCGAGGGCGCCGCAACCCTCGATCAGGCTGGCCAGATCGAGGGTGTCAGCCGCGGCGGTCTGCAGGGTGATGCCCTGGTGGACGGCTCCCCCGGTGAGCTGGCCCAGCCGGGCCCAGGTGACCTCCTCCACCAGCACGCCAGAGGCCTTGGCCTCGCGCAGCAGGCGCAGAAATTTGGTGCTGGTGCGCACCTCCGGCGTGCACCAGATCCGGTGGATCGGCCGGCCGCTCTCCAGCGCCGCCTGGGCTGCATGGCGACCCCAGACCAGGTCCGTGGGGGTGTCAATGCTGTGCCTTTCTGCCTCCGCCTCAGCCTGCGGTGGGGCCCCATCCAGGCTCAGGGGCCTGACGGCAGAGCGCAGCGGCGGGGCAGCCCGGCGTGGGGCGAAACGGGCCTCGGTGCGGCCGCCGGGTCTGCGGTCATAGGGCTTCCTGTCTCCCAGGGGCCGCCTTTCTCCCAGGGGCCGCCTGTCGACTGGGGATTTCCTCTCGCCGAAGGGTTTTCTCTCCCCGTAGGGCTTCTCGTTAGGTCTTTCGTAGGGCTTGTCACGGGGCTTCTGGTAGGGGTTTTCAGATCGGCCGATGGCACGGTCTGCTCCCGTCTCCCGGCGGGATTGGCGACGCAGATCACGGGGCCCGCTCTCCCGAGCCTCCCGGCCCTCCCGACCATCGCCAGTACCGCTGAAACGGGTTGGACGTCCAGTGCCGCGACGGCGTTCAAATCGTGGGCTCATGGCGTCGTTGGCTGGTTATGGATCGTGTTCCCTCAAGTGATCTAGCAGCTCGGCCAACCGGGCTGGATCGTGGAGAAACAGCCAGCCCAGAAGGGTCTCGAAGCCCGTGGCCTGCCCGTAGGCGGCCGCATCGCCCCGGCGTGGTCCCCGCCCGGCCCGGTTGCGGCCGCGGCGCACCAGGTCCTGCTCCGTTTCACTGAGCAGGCCATCGAGGCACTCCAGGCAGCTGGCCTGGGCATCGGCCCGCACCACCTGCACCACCTGCTGATGCAGGGTCTGGGAGCGCCCCGGCCGGCGACATCGCTGCAGCCGATGGTGCAGTTCCCACACCGCATCGCCCAGCCAGGCCAGTTGCAGGGGGCCCAGCTCGACCTGGGGGGGCTGGGGATCCAACCCAGCCAGCCAGCTGGCTGGCGCCGCTGAATCGGGTTCCCCCTCCTCAGGCGGCGAGGCTGCCAAGGGCGGTTTCCAGGTTGGGTTGCAGATGCAGAAACTCCTCCAGGCGCACAAGCTTCACGGTCTGCACCACCCGGGCGTTGCCCACCACCAGAAACTTCTGCCCCCCCGCGTTGCACTGCTTGGCCAGCTGAACCAGGGCCCCTAGGCCGGAGGAGTCGATGAAGTCGATCGCACTCAGATCAATCACCAGGGGGTGGGCGCTGCTGCGGTGGGAGGCGATGAAGTCACCGAACTGCTTGTCGGAATAGGCATCGAGCTGGCCGGTGAAGCGGAACAACTGGCAGTGGGCCTGCTGCTCGAAGCCCCCACGCAGGGACACCGTCAATCGCTGCAGGTCGTTGATGGCTCCAATCCCCGATAGCTATGCCGGGAGTGTAGGGAGTTGATTTGACTGTGCGGAACTCGCAACAAAACTGCGACAGGCCTCATCGCCGTGCGGCCATCAGGGCGGCGAAGCGGGCGAAGTGGTGGTCGGCGTCATGGGGGCCCGGACTGGCTTCCGGGTGGTATTGGATGCCGAAAACCGGGGCATCAAGCATCTCCAGGCCCGCCACGGTGTGGTCATTGAGGTTGAGCTGGCTCACCCGCACCCGACCTGGCGGCAGGGAGCTGGCATCGAGGGCAAAGCCGTGGTTTTGGCTGGTGATCTCCACCTGGCTGGTGATCTCCACCTGGCCGGAACTGCCGCAGGGGTGGTTCAGGCCGCGGTGGCCATAACCGAGCTTGTAGGTGCGTCCGCCCAGGGCCAGGCCGAGGATCTGGTGGCCCAGGCAGATTCCGAACAGGGGCAGGTCGGACTGGGCAATCAGGGCTCGGGCCAGCCCGATGCCGCCGCTGACGGCAGCGGGATCGCCCGGCCCGTTGGAGAGAAAAACCCCCTCGGGCTGGAGGCTGAGCACCTGTTCGATACGGGAATCGGCGGGCAGCACGGTGACCCCGCAGCCGTGGGCCGCCAGACGCTCCAGGATGGCCCGCTTGATGCCGAAGTCGATCGCCACCACCCGGTAGGGGCGTTCCGGGGCGGGCTGCAGGCGCGCGTCGAATGGCACCCCACAGGCCTGGTGCCACTGGTAGGGCTCCTGGGTGGAAACCTGGGCAGCGAGGTTGAGGCCCTGCATGGAGGGGGTGCTGCGCACCTGCTCGAGCAACTCCAGAGGCGGGGTGCCATCGCTGCTGATCGCCCCATTGATCGCTCCGCCCTCGCGCAGGTGGCGCACCAGGGCGCGGGTGTCGACGGCCCGGATCCCCACCACATCGTGCCTGGCCAGCCAGGCTTCGAGCTCCCCCTCGGAGCGCCAGTTGCTGGCCCGGGGTGCCAGCTGCCTGGCAATCACGCCCCGCACATGGGGGCGGTCCGCTTCCTGATCGGCCCGGTTTATGCCGGTGTTGCCGAGCTCCGGGTAGGTGAAGGTCACCAGCTGGCCCGCGTAGCTGGGGTCCGTAATCACTTCCTGATAGCCGGTCATACCGGTGTTGAACACCACCTCGCCGATGGCCGTGCCCCGCGAGGCAAAGGCCTCACCCCGCAGCACCGTGCCATCGGCAAGCACCAACAGGGCAGGGGCCGGGCTCAAGGGTTCCATGCAAGTGTTGCGATCATCCCCCAGCCGGCGCTGGCAGGGCCTGGCGCAACCGCTCGAGGGCCTGCCAGCCGTCGCCCGAGGCGAGGGCCGCCTGGGCCTGCTCCAGCCCCCCCGCCACGCTGGCGGCCCGGCCGGCGGCCCAGAGCACCAGGGCAGTATTCAGGGCCACGACGTCGCTCTGGGCCCGGCTGCCCCGACCCTGCAGCACGGCTTCGAGGATGGCCCGGTTGGTGGCCAGATCGCCCCCGGCCAGGGCCGCCAGGGGGGCCCGCTGCAGGCCCAGCTGCTCTGGATCGAGCTGGTCGCTGCGCACCGCGCCTGCCTCCACCAGCCGCAGCTCGTTGATGCCCGCCAGGGAGGCCTCATCCAATCCCCCCTGGCCGTACACCACCACCGCCCGCTGCAGGCCGAGCCGGGCCAGGGCATCGGCCATGGGATCGAGCAGGT
>JAYKGS010000065.1:0-9186 GCA_035284945.1 Synechococcus sp. | reverse complement strand
AGAGGAACTTCGATGCCCGTGTCAGACGCCGAGGTCCCCTCGACGGGGTTGACCTGGTGCTCTGGGGCGTCCCTCTGGCCATGGCAGCGCTGGCCGGCATCCTGATCGCCAGCACCCAGCGCCAGGCTAATTACGCCGACTGGTACCAGCACTGGATCACGGCGGCGGTGGGCATGGTGGTGGCCCTGTTGCTGGCCCGGCTGCCCCTGGAGCGGCTGATCCCGTTCAAGTGGCCGATCTACATCGCGATGGTGGCAAGCCTGATCGCGGTGCGCCTGGTTGGCACCAGCGCCCTGGGGGCCAAGAGCTGGATCAATATCGGGGGGTTTTACGTCCAGCCCTCGGAATTCGCCAAACTGGGGGCGATTCTCCTGCTGGCCCAGGTGCTGGCCCGGCACCCGGTAGATCGCCCCATCGATCTGGTGCGGCCAGTGAGCCTGCTCTCCCTGCCCTGGCTACTGGTGTTCGTGCAGCCCGACCTGGGCAGTTCACTGGTCTTCGCAGCCGTGCTGCTGGTGATGCTGTTCTGGGCGGGGATGCCGGGAGCATGGGTGCTGCTGCTGCTTTCCCCGCTGGTGACAGCCATCACGGCTGGCACCTTGCCGCCGCTGCTGCTGGGCTGGATTCCCCTGGTGGGCTGGATGGCCTGGAAGAGCCTCCCCTGGAAAAGGGTTGCCCTGGCCATCAGCCTGGCCGTACAGGGTCTGTTTGCCGTAGCCACACCCTGGCTTTGGGAGCACGGCCTGCGTCCCCACCAGCGGGCCAGGCTGACCCTCTTCCTAGATCCAGGCCAGGATCCCCTTGGCGGCGGTTATCACCTGCTGCAGAGCACGGTGGGCATCGGCTCTGGGCAATTCTGGGGCACTGGCCTGATGCAGGGATCCCTGACGAAGCTGCGTTTCATCCCCGAGCAGCACACCGATTTCATCTTCAGCGCCCTGGGGGAGGAAACGGGGTTCCTGGGCTCGGTGCTTGTTGTGGCGGCTTTCGCCCTGCTGATGGCCAGGCTGCTGCAGATCGCAAACCGCGCCCGCAGCGACCACGAGGCCCTGGTAGTGGTCGGAATCGGGGCGATGCTGATGTTTCAGGTGGTGGTGAACATCAACATGACCATCGGCCTCGGACCGATCACCGGCATCCCCCTGCCCTGGCTGAGCTATGGGCGCTCCGCCATGCTTGTCAACTTCATGGCCCTCGGACTCTGTGCCTCGGTGGGCCGACGGGGCAGAACCGCCCAGGGAGCCTGGTGAGCCTGGCCGACCTACGCAGCCTGCTGGCCGCCGGCGTGCCGCCAGGGGTGAGCAGCGAAGACAGCGCGCGGCGCCAGTGGTGGGCTGCCTTGGCCACCCTCCAGGAGGACTTCCTGCTACCCATGCAACCCCTCAAGGGTCTGTGGCTGGCCGCCCCCCTGCCCGCCCTCTACGAACCAGTGCTGTTGCAGCAACTCCAGGGCTGGGTGTGGGCCCCCAGCGAGCTCGTCGACCTGCTGACGCACTCCGCCCCCCTGCTGGGGGGAGCAGGCAGCCCCGCAGCAGGGGTGAAATGCGCCACCGGTTTCCATCGGCTGCCGCTCGAGGCGGACGATGGCACCGATCCTCTGCTGCTGGTGATGACCCCCCGCCTGCAGGTGGCGCTCTGCCTGGATGGTCCCCCTGATGGCCGGCGCCTGATCGTGCGCTTCGACCCTGAGGCCCTGTCAAAAGCCCTGAAGCTGGTTCACGAACGCCTGCTTGCAAGCGACCCCGGAACTTCAACAGCCCTGCGCACCACCCTTGAGAGCCTGGGCCCCCTGCTCTGTGAGGACCAGCTAGGAGTGCGGTTCTGGCCCCGGATGGCGGAACGCCTCGCCGCCATCGCCCCGAGCCTCACCCTCCAACCGCTGATGCATGGAGGCAGCGGTCACGACCGATCCCCCGCAGACACTCCCCGGGAGGTGAGTAGCGAACTGGCCCTGCTCGAAGCGCTCACCCACGAAGTGCGTACCCCGCTCGCCACGATTCGTACCCTGATCCGCTCCTTGCTGCGGCGCAGCGACCTGCCGCCGGTAGTGCGCCAGCGCCTCGAACAGATCGATGGCGAATGCAGCGAACAGATCGATCGATTCGGCCTGATCTTTCTGGCGGCCGAGCTCCAAAGGCAGCCAGGCAACGATCAGCCGCTTGGCCAGAACGAGCTGGCCCGCACTGACCTCAGCCAGGTGCTGCTTCGCCAGCAGGATCTGTGGAAGCGGCAGCTGGCCCGCCGCGGCCTGAAGCTGGAATTGTCGGTTCCAGCTGGGCTCTCCCCCGTGCTGAGTGATCCAGCCCGGCTTGAAACCATGCTTGGCGGCCTCATCGACCGATTCAGCCGCAGCCTTCCCGCCGGCAGTCGCGTGAGTGTCAGCCTGCTGCCGGCAGGTTCCAGGCTCAAGCTGCAACTGAGCAGCGAGGGGCATCGGCCGGATGAGCCGCTGCTGGACGGGGAGGACGGCAAACGGGAGCTGGTGGGACCGGTGCTGAGCTGGAACCCCGCCACCGGCAGCCTTCAGCTGAGCCGCCAGGCCACCCAGCGGCTGTTCCATCGCCTCGGCGGTCGTCTCACCGAGCGCAGCGGCAGCGGCCTGACCGTTTTTTTCCCGGTGTGCTGAGAGAACCGGGTTTGTTGACGGGTGTGAAGACTGGGTGCGGAGCGCTGAAGAGGGCAAAACCCCAGTGCTAGCTTCCGATCGAAACGTTCCAAAGCCATGGCAGCTACGGCGCTCAGCGGTCAACTTCCGAAGTACATCGGCAGCACCGGCGGCCTGCTGAATTCGGCCGAAACGGAGGAGAAATACGCCATCACCTGGAGCAGCCCGAAGGAACAGGTGTTTGAGCTGCCCACCGGCGGGGCCGCCCACATGAACGAGGGGGAAAATCTGATGTACTTCGCCCGCAAGGAGCAGTGCCTGGCCCTTGGCACCCAGTTGCGCACCAAGTTCAAACCCAGAATCGAGGACTACAAGATCTACCGGATCTATCCAGGTGGGGACACTGAGTTCCTGCACCCCAAAGATGGTGTTTTCCCTGAGAAGGTGAACGAGGGCCGTCCCATGGTGGGCCACAACCCCCGTCGAATCGGTGCCAATCCCAATCCGGCCAACCTCAAGTTCACCGGCAAGAACAGCTTCGACGCCTGAATCGCGTCGACCAACTCCCATGAGGGCGGGGCCTGCGTGCCCCGTTTTTTTTGCCCGCCAAACCGATGCCCAGCCCCGATCGCGATGGCTTAGACCAGCAGGCGTTTCTGGACATGGTGGCAGCCGGCCACAATTTCATTCCACTCTGGAAACGCTGGCCCGCCGACCTGGAAACGCCCCTTACCACCTGGCTGAAGGTGGGTGAGGGGAGCGACCATGGAGTATTGCTGGAATCGGTGGAGGGAGGCGAGCGCATCGGTCGCTGGAGCTTTGTGGTCAGCGATCCCCTCTGGACACTCACCTGCCGCGGAACCTCCTGCCTGCGCCACTGGCGCGATGGTCGCTGCCAGACCATGCAGGGCAACCCCTTCCAGCTGCTGCGGGAGTGTCTGGAGCCCCTCTCCAGCCCGCCGATTCCGGGGCTGCCGCCGGTGGGCCAGCTGTTTGGCTTCTGGGGCTATGAACTGATCAACTGGATCGAGCCGAGTGTGCCGGTGCACAGGCCCGGGGAGGACTCCCCCCCGGATGGATCCTGGATGCTCGCCGACAGCCTGCTGGTGTTCGACCAGGTCAAGCGCCAGATCACTGCAGTGGCCTACGCCGACCTCAGCGGCGGCCAGGACAGGCAGATGGCCTACGCCGCCGCTGCCGCCCGCATCGGCGCCCTGGAAGGGCGCATGCACGCCCCCCTGCCCGCCTCTGTCGCGCCCCTGCGCTGGCACGATGCCAGCCCGGCTGAAATAGCCCAGAGCCTGATCACCAGCAGCAATTTCAGCCAGGAGGCTTTCGAGGCGGCGGTGCTCCAGGGTGAGCACCATATCGAGGCGGGCGATGTGTTTCAGCTGGTGCTTAGCCAGAGGCTGGAAACACGCATTGACTGCAATCCCTTCGAGCTTTACCGCAGCCTTCGCATGGTGAATCCTTCGCCATACATGGCCTTCTTCAACTTTGGCGGCTGGTATCTGATCGGCTCCAGTCCTGAGGTGATGGTGAGGGCTGAACCGATTCCGGAGGGGGGCGTGAAAGCCTCGCTGCGACCGATTGCCGGCACCCGCGCCCGCGGTCGCGACGAAGCGGAAGACCTGGCCATGGAAGCCGAGCTGCTGGCCGATCCCAAGGAACGGGCCGAACACGTGATGCTGGTCGACCTCGGCCGCAACGACCTGGGCCGGGTCTGCCGCCCCGGAACGGTGAAGGTAAGCGACCTGATGGTGATCGAGCGCTATTCCCACGTGATGCATATCGTCAGCCAGGTGGAGGGCCTGCTGGCCGACGGACAAACCGTGTGGGACCTGCTGATGGCCTCCTTCCCCGCCGGCACCGTCAGCGGCGCCCCCAAGATCCGCGCCATGCAACTTATCCATACACTGGAGCCCGATGCCCGCGGCCCCTACTCCGGGGTATACGGCGGGGTTGACCTGGGCGGCGCGCTCAACACCGCAATCACCATCCGCACCATGGTGGTGCTGCCCCATGATCAGGGAGGCTGGCGGGTGCAGGTCCAGGCCGGTGCCGGGGTGGTGGCCGATTCAAACGCTGCTGCCGAATACCTGGAAACCCTCAACAAGGCCCGCGGCATGCTCAAGGCAATTGCCTGCCTGCTGCCCGCCCAGCCATGAAGGATCCCCTGTTGCTGAAGGGCTTTGAAGTGGAGCTCTACACCGGTCGGGCCGACGGCACGGTGGTGGGTTGCTCGGCGGCGGCGGCGGCGGCCCTGGAGGGCTTCGTGACCGAGCCCGATCAACGCAACCTGGAATACATCACGCCCCCCGATGCCAGCTATGAGCGCCAGTTACTGCTGCTGATCGAGCCACGTCAGCGCCTGCGCCGGTGGCTGGCCAGCCGCCAGCTCACCCTGCTGCCCGGGAGCGCCCTCAGCCTGGGCGACAGCCGCCATTTCGAGCGCTCAGACCCCGCAAACGCTTACCACAGTTACATCGAGGCCACCTACGGCACCAGGGTGGTGACCGCCAGCGTGCACATCAACCTGGGGCCTGTAAGCGACCGGGGGCCCGGAGAGATGGACCGCCTGTTTGCCGGGCTCCGCCTGCTGCGCTGCGAGGCAGCCCTGCTGCTGGCCCTCAGCGCCAGTTCCCCCTTCCTCGACGGCGAGGTCAGCGGCGCCCACTCCCAACGCTGGCTGCAGTTTCCGCTCACCCCGACCAAGGTGCCGCTTTTCCTTGACCACCAGCACTACACCAACTGGATGGGGCAGCAACTGGAGCTCGGCACGATGCAGAACGTGCGCCACCTCTGGACCTCGGTACGACCCAACGGGGACAACCGACCCCACGACCTCAACAGACTGGAGATCCGCATCTGCGACCTGGTGACGGATCCACTTCTGCTGCTGGCGATCACGGCCTTCGCCGAACTGCGTCTTCAGCAGCTGCTCCGCGAGCCGGCACACTGCGACCCCCTCACGGCGAGCAACCTGACGCCAAGCGAACTGGCCCACCTGGCCGACGCCAACGATCAGGCCGCAGCTGTCTCGAGCCTGGACGCCACCCTGCACCACTGGCGTCATGGGCAGCCAGTACGGGCGAAGAGCTGGCTGCTGGAGGAGCTCGCAGCCCTGGCTCCCCTGGCCGGCGAACTCGGGCTCACCCAGCTGCTGGCACCATTACGACAGGTGCTGGAACAGGGGAATCAGGCCATGCGCTGGCTGGCTGGCCACCAAGCTGGGGTTCCGATCAGCAAGTTGCTCTCCCTGGAGATTGCTGCCATGGCAACTCAGGAAATGGAACTGCTGGAGGCAATCGCCACAGACGCCGGGCCACTCCCTTTGGGATGATCATGGATCTGCTTGCTGCCAAGCCAAGCCCCATGGGGGAGTCAATGCCCAGCCCCACCCTCAGCTCGCCGACGTCCCAGCGGGTGACCCGGCTCCTGGGCGAGCGCCTGGAGCTGGTGGAAGACCTATGGGAAACGGTGCTCCACAGCGAATGCCCTCCCGGGCAGGCGGAACGCCTGCTGCGGCTCAAGCACCTGAGCGACCCCAGCGAGGAGGATGCCACCGCCGCGATCGTGCAGCTGATCAGGGAGATGGACCTGGCCGAAGCGATCGCCGCGGCCCGGGCCTTCTCGCTCTACTTCCAGCTGGTGAACATTCTTGAGCAGCACATCGAGGAAGACAGCTACCTCGACAGTCTCAAGAACCAGCGCAGCAGCCGCAGCGACCCCTTTCTGCCGCCTCTGGCCAACCAGAGCGACCCGGCGACCTTTCGCCAGCTGTTCGAACGGCTGCGAAGCCTCAACGTCCCCCCGGCCCAACTGGAGAACCTGCTGCGCACCCTGGATCTGCGGCTGGTGTTCACGGCCCACCCCACCGAAATCGTGCGGCACACGGTGCGCCATAAACAGCGGCGGGTGGCCTGTCTGATCCAGCAGCTGGAGCAGGGCGCCGGCCTCAACTCCGTGGAGCGCCACAGCCTCCGGCTCCAGCTGGAGGAGGAGATCAGGCTCTGGTGGCGTACCGATGAACTGCACCAGTTCAAACCGACGGTGCTCGATGAGGTCGACTACGCCCTGCACTTCTTCCAGCAGGTGCTCTTCGATGCCATGCCCCAGCTGCGGGACCGTATACGGACCGCTCTGAAGGGGAGCTATCCCGATGTGGAGGCGCCGCGGGATTCCTTCTGCACCTTCGGCTCGTGGGTGGGCTCCGATCGCGACGGCAACCCTTCGGTGACCCCGGACATCACTTGGAGGACGGCCTGTTATCAGCGCAAGCTGATGCTGGAGCGATACCTGAAGTCGGTGACCGAGCTGCGCGACCAGCTCAGCATTTCCATGCAGTGGAGCCAGGTCAGCCCGGCCCTGCTGGAGTCGCTGGAGATGGACCGGCTGCGCTTTCCCGAGATCTACGAGGCGCGGGCAGCCCGCTACCGCCTGGAGCCCTACAGGCTGAAGCTCAGCTACACCCTGGAGCGGTTACACCTCACCCATCAGCGCAACCAAAGCCTCAGCGATGCGGGCTGGGAATCCCCCTGCGAGGTCAGCGCTTCGCCGCCGGCGATGGGGGGGAGTCTGGCGGCGCCTCCCACCCAGGATCTGCACTACAGCACGGTTGATGAATTCCGCTACGACCTCGAACTGATCCAGGACAGCCTCAAGGCCACAGGCCTGAGCTGCGAGTCGCTCCAGCACCTGATCAGTCAGGCCCAGATCTTTGCCTTCTGCCTGGCCAGCCTCGACATCCGCCAGGAGAGCACCCGCCACAGCGAAGCCCTCGACGAGCTCAGCCGCTACCTGCAGCTCCCCATCCCCTACGGAGAGATGGGGGAATCGGAGCGGGTGGAGTGGCTGCTGGAGGAACTGCAGACTCGCCGCCCCCTGCTGCCCCCGGCTGCCCGCTGGAGTGCCACCACCACAGAGACCTTCGCCGTATTCCGCATGCTGCAGCGCCTGCAGCAGGAATTCGGCTCCCGCATCTGCCGCACCTACGTGATCTCCATGAGTCACACGGTGTCTGACCTGCTGGAGGTATTGCTCTTGGCCAAGGAGGCCGGTCTGGTGGATCCGAAGGCCCAACGTGCCGGCCTGCTCGTGGTGCCCCTGTTCGAAACGGTGGAGGATCTCCAGGGGGCCCCGGCGGTGATGGCCACCTTGTTTCGCCACCCCTTCTACCGGGCTCTGCTGGCCGGTGACGGCAGCCAGCCGCTCCAGGAAGTCATGTTGGGTTACTCGGACAGCAATAAGGATTCGGGCTTCCTCTCCAGCAACTGGGAGATCCATAAGGCCCAGATTGCCCTGCAGCGACTGGCCATCGAACACGGGGTGGCCCTGCGGATCTTCCATGGCCGCGGCGGCTCCGTTGGGCGAGGCGGTGGCCCTGCCTACCAGGCGATCCTGGCCCAACCGAGCGGCACCCTCAGCGGCCGCATCAAAATCACCGAACAGGGAGAGGTGCTGGCCTCGAAGTATTCCCTGCCCGAGCTGGCTCTCTACAACCTGGAGACGATGACAACTGCGGTGCTGCAGAACAGCCTGGTGAGTGCCCCCATAGACGACACCCCCAGCTGGAATGGCCTGATGGGCAGGCTGGCGGCCCGCTCCCGCGACCATTACCGGGCCCTGGTTCACGACAACCCTGACCTGGTGGCTTTCTTCCAGCAGGTCACCCCGATCGAAGAGATCAGCAAGCTGCAGATTTCCAGTCGTCCGGCCCGTCGCAAAAGTGGCGCCAAGGACCTCTCCAGCCTGCGGGCCATCCCCTGGGTGTTTGGCTGGACCCAGAGCCGCTTCCTGCTGCCGAGTTGGTTCGGGGTGGGGGCGGCCCTGCAGGAGGAACTCGAACAGGACCCCGAACAAATGGAATTGCTGCGCCTGCTCCACCAACGCTGGCCTTTCTTCCGCATGCTTATCTCCAAGGTGGAGATGACCCTCTCCAAGGTCGACCTCGATCTGGCCCACCACTACGTGCGCTCCCTCGGCCGCGCCGATGCCCGTGAGGCGTTCGAGCAGATCTTCAGCGGCATCGCCGACGAGTTTGTGCTCACCCGTGATCTGGTGCTGGCGATCACCGGCCACCAGCGGTTGCTGGATGGGGATCCGGCCCTGCAGCTCTCCGTGGAGCTGCGCAATCGCACGATCATTCCGCTCGGCTTCCTCCAGGTGGCCCTGCTGCGCCGTCTGCGCGATCAGAACCGTCAGCCCCCGATGAGTGAGGCGGCCGCCAGCGACGACGGCCGCACCTACAGCCGCAGCGAGCTGCTGCGGGGCGCCCTGCTCACGATCAACGGCATCGCCGCCGGCATGCGCAACACCGGCTGAGGCGGGGTATCCGGTGCTTGATTCGCTGCTGATCCCATTCCGCTCCCAGCCACCGCCGCCGGCGCTGCCGGAGGGCTATGGGCTGGAGGTGGATGTGCCGCCCGCTGCGGCCGAGCTTGATCGACTGCTGGTGGCGAGCGGCGACCCCACCCGCCCGGCCGAGCGCCTGCAGCGGGCCCTGGCCCGCAGCGCCTGGACCCTGGCGGTGCGCGACCGCGAGGCCCGGCTGGTGGCCTTCGTGCGCGCCACCAGCGATC
>JAYKGS010000064.1:0-5592 GCA_035284945.1 Synechococcus sp. | reverse complement strand
GCCTGGCGCTGGGTGCTGGCGATCAGGATGCCGGCCAGCGCTGCCATGGCCAGAGGGACGCCCCAGAGCACCAGGTCAACCCCGTCGAGGGGACCTCGGCGTCTGACACGGGCATCGAAGTTCCTCTTTCTACGTCGCCCCAGCTGGCTCAGCATTGCCCTCAGGCTGCCACCAGGTGGGCCGCGCCAATGCGTCGGGCCAGGGCCATAAAGGCCTGGGCAGTTGCCGATTCGGGATGGGATAGCACCACCGGCCGACCCGCATCTCCCCCTTCCCGCACCGGCATTTCCAGGGGCAGTTCGGCCAGCAGGGGTACCCCTGCCTCCTCGGCGAGGCGGGCACCGCCACCACTGCCGAACAGGGCATAGCTCTTCTCGGGTGCGTCGGGAGGAATGAACACGCTCATGTTCTCGACCACGCCGAGCACGCTGACGCCCATCTGCAGGAACATCGCCAGGCCCCGGCGGGCATCAGCCAGGGATACCAGCTGGGGGGTGGTGACAATGATCGCCCCGGCCATCGGCACGGCCTGGGAGATGGTGAGCTGGGCATCGCCGGTGCCGGGGGGCAGATCCACGATCAACACATCCCTTTCGCCCCACTCGACCTGATAGAGAAACTGGCGGATGACACCGTTGAGCATCGGTCCGCGCCAGACCACGGGCTGATTTTCCTGGATCAGCAGACCCATCGACACCATGGCGATGCCACAGGTTTGGATCGGTGTGAGCACCTGGTCTGCTCCTTCGCCGCGAACCTCCGGAGTGCGATCGGCGACACCGAGCATGGTGGGCGCATTCGGTCCGTAGATATCTGCGTCGAGCAGCCCCACTCTGAGCCCGGTGTCAGTAAGGGCGCAGGCCAGGTTGACAGCCACCGTGCTCTTGCCCACGCCACCCTTGCCACTGCTCACCGCGATCACCTGCCGGACCCCGGGAATGGCCTGGCGCTGGGGCAGCTGACCGGAGCCGGAGGGCTGGGCCAGCTCTATCTGCACTTCCTTGACGCCGTCGATCGCCAGCAGGGCTGACCGCGCCTCAGCGACAATCCGATCCCGCTGGCCCTGGGCAAAGCCCGGCAGGGCGAGGCGAAACACGATCCGATCACCCTCCAGGCGAGGCTCTTGGATCCAGCCCAGCTCGATCAGGCTGCGTCCACTGCCGGCGTCCTGTACGGCGTTGAGGGCGGCTTGAGCCTGCTCCACAGAGGCCATCGAAACTGCAATCAGGAACAGGGATCCTAGGGGCCACTCGCCGGGATTCAGCCGCAGCCCAGCCCCTCCCCACCGCATCCAGTGGGCAGGGGCTGGGCTGAAATGGTGGGATCTTTCCGGCGCCGCTTTGGCGCACTGTCGATGGCCGATGTCCTTGGAGCCCCGCCAGCCGAGTCCCGCGCCAGGGCAAAGGCCCTGTTGATGGGCCTTCAGGACTCCATCTGCGCAGGCCTGGCTGAATTCGACGGCGAGGGCGATTTTGCTGAGGAGAGCTGGGTGCGGCCCGAGGGGGGCGGCGGCCGCTCGCGGGTGATGAAGGGCGGGCGGGTCTTCGAACAGGGAGGGGTGAACTTCTCCGAGGTGGAGGGCAGCGAATTGCCTCCCTCGATCCTCAGCCAGCGGCCGGAGGCCAAGGGCCACCGCTGGTTCGCCACCGGCACATCGATGGTGCTGCACCCGCGCAACCCCTACCTTCCCACCGTTCACCTCAACTACCGTTACTTCGAGGCGGGGCCGGTGTGGTGGTTCGGAGGCGGCGCCGACCTCACCCCCTACTACCCGTTTCTCAGTGATGCCCAGCACTTTCACCGCTGCCTGAAGGACGCCTGCGACAGCATCAACCCTGCCTATTACCAGGTCTTCAAGCTCTGGTGCGATGAGTATTTCTTTCTGCGGCATCGCGGCGAGACCCGCGGGGTGGGGGGAATCTTCTTCGACTACCAGGATCCCCTTGGGGTGCTTTACAAAGGCCAGGATCCCCACGGTCCCGCAGCCGATCAGAGCAACCGCCTCGGCCCCATCGAGCAGAGCTGGGAGCAGCTTTTTGCCCTGGCGAGTGCCTGCGGTCAGGCCTTCCTGCCCAGCTACCTGCCGATCGTCGAGCAGCGCCAGACCATGGCCTACGGAGAGCGGGAGAGGAATTTTCAGCTCTACCGCCGCGGTCGGTATGTGGAGTTCAACCTGGTGTTTGACCGCGGCACGATCTTTGGCCTGCAGACCAATGGCCGCACCGAGTCGATATTGATGTCGCTGCCGCCGCTGGTGCGCTGGGAATATGGCTATCAGCCCGAGGCAGGCAGCCGCGAGGCCCTGCTGACCGACCTGTTCACCAGGCCCCAGAACTGGCTGGAGGACGGCTCGCTTGAGGCGCTTTGCTCCCCCCATCAGGCGGTGAGCTGACGGCCAGACCCCGTTCGATCGCCTCCACCACCCTGAGGGCAATGGCGTCGATGGTGGCCACGCTGCGGCGCGGATCGCGCAGGGCGGCTTCGAGAGAGCCTTCCAGCTTGCCGATTTCGAGGATGGCGATGCCCCGGCGTGGTGCCCCCAGGCCATCGCGATATTTGAGGGGGTAGGAGCCAAAGGCCGCGGCCAGGCTCTCATCGACAAGACTGGGGGGCCGGTGCAGCGGGGGAATCAACCCCGATCCCACCCCGTCAGGGCCGTAGGCATCGTAATGAATCTCCAGCGCGTAGCCCCCGGCAGAGGCGTGGGTTTTGCCAACGCTCCAGTTGGTGCGGGGATCATCGCCGTCGACGATGGTGCGGAGCGGAGGGTCGTAAAAGCGGATCGCCAGGCCCCGCCGCAGGCCCAGGGAAACCACGGCCTGAGCAGTCAGCAGGTTCCAGTGCAGCTCATCGCGCATGTCGGCCCTCATTGGCTTGGCCCCGCCCAGATCCACCGCCGCCCCCGCCGTGCCTGCGCCAGCGATGCCCTGGGAATCGGCATGGCCTGCCAGCACCAGAATCTCCCGGTGGCTGGGCAATGCCCCCGCGCCCAGCCAGTCTTTGCTCAGGCGGCTGCGGGGCCCCGTCAGGGGATCGACGCTGGCGATCAGGGGAGCCTGGGCCGCCGCTGCAGTGCAGATGCAGCCAGCGCCGATCAGTGCAGCCCACACCCACCGATGCTGCACCATGAATCGGGTCAGATGGGGGAGCTGAGCAGGTTGCCGTTGCTGAACAGCCCGAGCTGGGGACCCAGCTCAAGCTCCAGGGCAATCAGTTCGTCGCGGTGAGCGCGCAGGCGCAGGGCGCTGCCCGTGGCGCAGTCGTGGCTGATCAGCCTCAGCTCGAGGGTTTCGGCTCGCCTTGCCCTGTTGCGATAGATCATGCCCGCAGCAGGCCCGAGCAGGGCCAGCAACAGGGGCCACCAGCCCAGGAGAGGCAGCAGTTGTCGCAGCACCAGGGCGAGGCTGGCGGCCCCCACTGCTCCTAGCAGCGAGAGCAGAACAGCCAGCCAGGGACTGGCGGCCACCTGGGCGCTGAAGCAGAGGTGGCGTCGCTCGGGATCGCTGGATTCGGCCCGCCAGCCCCTTTGCTGAAGCCACTCGCTGAGTCGGCCAAGCACCTCCAGGGGCGGACGCGAGGAGCGCACTTCCACCACGGTGGTGCGATCTTTACTGGCAGCCCGCAGAAAGAAAACCAGGCCGATGGCCAGCAGCAGGGTCAGAATGAGGGTGGATCCGAGGTTGGCCATGGCGGCCATTCTGGCGTCCATGGGCTCGGATGTGGCTTGGCAGCATGGTCCTGCCCCTGATCCATTTCAATGGCCGCCCCTTCCAGCTCCAGCAACCTGCCGGCACCAGCCCGATTCGCCGTGTTTGATGGCGACCTCGATGGGGAGTGGGAAGCCCTCTATGCGGCTGCGAGGGCCCTGGCGGTGGACACTGAGGCGATGGGCCTGGTTCATGGCCGCGACCGGCTCTGTCTGGTGCAGATCTGCGACGACCATGACAATGTCTGCTGTGTTCGCCTGACGCGTGGCCAGTCAGCCGCACCCCGGCTGCAGGCCCTGATGGAAAACCCGGCGATTGAGAAGGTGTTCCACTTCGCCCGCTTCGATGTGGCGGCCCTGGCTGAAAACCTCGGCATCGTTGTCAATCCGATCTTCTGTACCAAGGTGGCCAGCCGCCTGGGACGTACCTACAGCCCCCGACACGGACTCAAGGAGGTGGTGCAGGAGCTTGTGGGGGTGGAGCTCGACAAGCAGGCCCAGAGCTCGGACTGGGGTCGGGTGGAAGATCTTTCCGATGCCCAGCTGGCCTATGCGGCAGGGGATGTGCGCTATCTGCTGCAGGCACGGGATCGCCTGGAAACCATGCTCCGGCGGGAGGAGCGCTGGGAGCTGGCCCAGCGATGTTTCGGCTGCATTCCGGTGTTCTCCGAGCTTGACCGCCAGCGCTATCACCTTTTGTTCGAGCACTCCAGCGGCAGCAGCCGCTGAGAGGGAGTTGTGCTTGCCGGGGTGGGTGCTTCGAGCGGGTGTCAGTCTTCGACCATGAAGTTTTCATCGTTGCCCACCGCCTCGAGCAGGGAGGTGAATAACTCATGATTTCTGGTGCCGCTGGATTGGGCTTCCGCCAGCATCTGTTCGGCGAGGGCCAGTTTGGCCGGGGTGTCCCGGAAGCCATGCTGGGAGGCCTTGACGTCAACCTTGCGGCGGGCGGCCGCCAGGCTGACACCCAGCTGGCTGGCCAGTAGGGCGCAGGTGGCGTTGTAGGCCCGATCGGGGATGCCGGCCATGGCGGCGCAAGCTCAGAATTGCCGCATCATCCCAGCAGACGCTGCTCCACCAGGGCCGCCAGCCGGGCACTGCCGCCACTGGGGCCCATGCGGCGCCGGCCGATCGCTGCGAGTCGGTCTCGAACGCTGGGATCGGCGAGCAGGTGGCGCAGCCGATGGACCAGCTGCTGGGAGCATGAGCAGGGTTGCACGGCCCCCCCGAGCAGGCGGCTCTGGCGGCGGGCAAAGCTTGCCTTGAACTGGGGCCCCGGCCCCGGCAGGGAGAGGGCCGGCACCCCCAACCCCACCAGCTGTTCGGTGGCGGTGCCGGCGGTGGCCAGCCCCAGCTCGGCCCAGCTCGCCCAGCGGGTGAAGCTGTGCTCGCCCAGCAGAACGGTCAGGTTTCCTTGCTGCCACCAGGCAGTGGCGCCGATGGCGGCCACTGCCGCGGCCGGGACCATCGGCGAGAAGCCTGCCTGGGTGAGCAGCTCCCGCCAGGCCTGGACCATGGGCCTTGACCCTGCGGCCAGCAGCGCCGCGGCCGGGCAATCGGGTTGCCAGAGCGCCAGGCACTCCAGGAGCCGGCGGGCGTTGCCGAGGGCCTCGGGCAGGCGGCTGCCGGCCAGCAGGATCAGGCGCCTTTGGCTCGCCAGCCAGGCCGGTAGAGGGGCCTGGGGGAAGCCATCCAGCATCGGGTTGCCAGGGGCCAGGGCCGCCACCCCATGGCGCCGCAATCCCCTGGCGGTGAGCCGGTCGCGCACGGCCACCAGCCGGCAGCGGCTGCTGGCCATCAGGGCCCACTCCCACCGATCCCATTCACTGCCCTTGCAGCGGTGGTAGCGATCCGCCAGCGGCGTGGCGCCCCAGTTCGGCGGCCCC
>JAYKGS010000063.1:0-6245 GCA_035284945.1 Synechococcus sp. | reverse complement strand
CTGCTCAGCCCAGTCGCCCTGGCGGCGGGCGGTGGTGCGCGGCATGGGCAGGCTCCGGGCGAATCTGGCTGGTGGCAGTCAGCGTTCCCACCGGAGCCGCGGGCCGCCGAGGGATGGGTCAGCCCATGGCAGCAAGAAAATCGGCAACGGTCTGAATCAACAAAACTGGTGGCGAACTATGGAGCTTCATCCCGAAGACAAGATCATGGCGACGGCAGCCAAAGAGCTGCACCTTCCTCAAAGCCACCCCCCTCGCCAAAGGAAGGGCAGGCCCTATAATTGGATCATCCCAAACCTTATAACGGCATAATGACAAACAAATTTACCTGTTATGATGATCAGTTTTATTTAGCACACAATCAGGCGTCTTATCAATCAGCCTTGAAATATATCGAACATCTGTTTAAGTTTTATTTGCCAAAATCTGTCATCGATGTTGGATGCGGAAGAGGCGCATGGCTTTTGGCATGCCAAAATAAAGGCGCAACCGAACTAACTGGAATTGATGGAACTTGGAACTCGCAAGACAAGATGCTTTCCCAAACGATAAAATTTCGCCCAATAAACTTATCCGATCCTCCTCCAAATAGCAACGAAAGATATGATCTAGCAATGAGTCTAGAGGTTGCTGAGCATCTGCCTCAAAGTCAAGCCGATTCATTCACAGAATACCTTACAAAATTAGCAGACCAAATTCTTTTTAGCGCTGCCTACACAAATCAAGGCGGAGACAATCATCTAAACGAACAGCCTCATTCTTATTGGGCGCAAAAGTTCTTAGCTAGAGGATATGTTCCGTACGATTTATTCAGGCCGGTTTTTTGGGGAGACGATTCCATCGATTATTGCTACCAGCAAAACGCATATCTGTACGTAAAAAAGAATTCGTTCCTTATAGCTAAGCTCGCTGAGCTTGGCTATAAACCTATAACTAATATTTATTTTATGGACTGTATTCATCCACGCCTGTACGAACAGCAGGGAAAGCTAAGAACATTTGCGGCAAAAAGGCTCGAAAAGTTTTTGCCCGGGCAGATCAAATATCGATTAAAAAAAATTCTGCGAGGAGGGTAAACTTACTTGCAGCATATATTTCATTTCTAATATTCATGTAGGGGATCAAGCCCGCCTAGTTGGCCTTACTGCGATCATTTCCTACTCCAGTAGAAAGGTGATCACCATGAAGATAGCACTAAGGGGCCAAGCCAAGTGCCTTAAGTGGCGTAGGAATAGGAAGAGAAATTTAACCATCTTCCTATCCGAGTCGGATTGCACAGCGTCGTTATCATCAGTGCCTAATCCCTGATAGCAGCGCTTCTGCACTGTTGCACCGATCCTCCAGCTCTGATCCACTGATTCACGGGCAGGGCTGTAGCCGTCCCCCGTATCCGGCATGATCTGGGCCGACGGTACTGCCTTTCACGCGGGCGACCGGCAGGAGGGTACCAGCTACCAGTTCGTGGAATTCCAGGTCCCCTTACAGTCGGAACACTGCGCCTAGAAGTAATTTCTCGACCAACGGATCCGCCGCGACGCCCTGATCCCCTCCAGCACCCAAGTGAACCAGCACCGCCACCGGGACTTCTCTAGCTCTAGCCGTCTTACAGGCCTGGCCTATGCGCGACTGCAGCATTACTGGTGGAGCTCCGCCCGCTGGCAACAGCGACTAAACCGCAAGCTACCGTGACCCCGCCGCTGCAGCATGCGCAAAACCCTCTGCGCATGCTGCAGCGGCGGGCAGTGGTGGGGGCATGGGCAGGATCCGGGAGAATCTGGCTGGTGGCAGTCAGCGTTCCCACCGGAGCCGCGGGCCGCCGAGGGATGGGTCAGCCAGTGGCAGCAAGAAAATCGGCAACGGTCTGAATCAACAGGCCGTTGGCGAGCTCTGAGGCATTCATGAGAAAACCAAAATCACGTAGATCGCCTATCAGCAAAACATCGGCACCGCAGGCAAGGGCAGCTCGGTAAATCGACCTGTCCTTCTCGGCAAGCTGCTCAGGGAAAGGCAGAGAAAGGTTGTCAGGAAGAATGCGGATTGGCCCAAGCAGTCGCGTAAGATCAGGTAAACCCTCGGGGAATTTTCGAACAATGATGCGGCGAACCTCCTCCCTGGCATAGGTGATTCTAGCCAGCTTGAATATGCCTTCATGGCCCAGGGTGATCACCAAGGCAGCTTTACCCTTGGGGTTGTGAGCTGCGGTGAACAAAACATTGGCATCGAGGAAGATGCCAATCAAGGCTTTTAAGACGATCAAGGATTTGACGCCGCTCGTTAGAACCCAGAACATCAGCCCGATCCCAGGCACCAATCTGATCGTCGTTGTAGGCCTCTATTTCGATCACTGCAACCGGCTTGAGGCGTAATTCACCCTCGCACTCTTCGATAATCACCGCGCCGCCAGGCTCAATGCCGAGATGCCTGTGCATCTCGGCAGGCAAGGTGACCTGGCCGCGGCTGAAACCATCAGCACATTTTACCAAGTACCTATGGATGTCATTTTGCAGAACAGCGAAATTTCATAATATCGGAGTTGGGAGCCATGGGCGCCAGGTTCCTAGGCTTCCCCCAGCTGCTCCGCCGTCATGGCCCCGTTCCGGCGTTCCCTGGCCAAGCTCCTGGCGGCCCTACTGTTCAGCCTGGTTGCCGCCTGCACGATCCAGGCCCCACCAGCCGTAGCGGCGATTGATGTGGCCAAGCAGGTGCTGATCGGCGCTGACTTCTCCGCCCAGGACCTGCGGGGAGCCACCTTCAACCTCACCAACCTGCGCGATGCCAGCTTCGCCGGCTCCGATCTACAGGGGGCGAGCCTGTTCGGCGCCAAGCTGCAGGATGCTGACCTGAGCAACACCAACCTGCGCGAGGCCACCCTGGATTCGGCGGTTCTGGATGGCACAAACCTCACCAACGCGGTGCTGGAAGATGCCTTTGCCTTCAACACCAAGTTCAAAGACGTGATTATTGAGGGGGCCGACTTCACCAATGTGCCCCTGCGCGGCGATGCCCTTAAGACCCTCTGTGGCCTTGCCGGCGGCACCAATCCGGTGACAGGCCGCGATACCCGCGCCAGCCTTGGCTGCAGCTGAAACCCTCTGGATCGATGAGCTTTGACGCCCACAGCCGCGAGCGCCTCGAGGCCCTTGGCCGCACCCTGCCCCAAGCTCTGCCCCAGCCGGCCGGGGGCTCCTCGCCAAAGGCCGGGGAGAAGCGCCACCGGGTCGAAGTGGAGGAAAACCCGGAGACCCTGTTTCGAGAGCTGATGCAGGTCAGCCCCGATGGCAGCGTGCCGCCCCACCTGATTGATCGGCTGAAGCAGCTCGAATTGCGCCGGCAGGAAGGGGGAATCCCAAGCTCCCCACCCCGGTCCCCGTCCCCCGCATCACCCGGCCGATCCGGGGGGCGCAAACCACCCGGCCCAGATCAGAGCGACCTCTACACGGCCTTCCAGCAACTCCTGTTGGAAGACGAGTCCCTCGAGTGAGAGGCCATGGTTGGCCGGGTGCTGGGCTGGGGGTGGTGCATGGCTAACCCCCTCAACACCGATCCCAGCCTGGCGGCGTTTGGCTCCAGCCTCGTCGCCATCTCCCTGGCGGAGCTAGGGGATAAGACCTTCTTCATGGCGTTGATCCTGGCGGTGCGCCACCGGGCCCGCTGGGTGTTTGTGGGGGCCTTTGCCGCCTTGACGGCCGTCACCCTGATCTCCCTGGCCCTGGGCTACGGCCTGCGGGAGTTGCTTCCCCAGACATTGGTTCCCTGGCTGGCAGCCGCCCTGTTTCTGGGCTTCGGCCTCAAGCTGCTGATCGATGCCCATGCCATGGCGGCGAATGCGGCCAATGCGGAGGAGGAGCAGGCGGAGCAGGCGATCAATGCGGCCGAATCGGGCGGGGTGGGAAACACCGCCTGGGCTGTGATCTGGGAAGCCTTTGGGCTGGTGTTCGTGGCCGAGCTGGGAGACCGCACCCAGTTCACGACGATCTTCATGGCCACTGCCCCGGCCCAGGTGTTCAGCTTTGCCGGCCTCCTTGCCGGCACCTTGCTGGGCCATGCCCTGGTGACCTGGCTGGCGGTGGGGGCGGGCAAGTGGATTGGCCAGCGCGTCGATGAGCGGCTGCTCTACCGGCTCAGCGGCGGCCTGTTTCTGGTGTTTGGCCTGGCGGCCCTGAAGCAGGCGTTGGGCTGAGGGGCCCCGTAAGGTGAAAGATAGCCATCCGCCCAGGGTTTCAGGAGCACTGCGATGACCATACGCATCGGCATCAATGGTTTTGGTCGCATCGGCCGCCTCGCCTTCCGCCGGGCGGTGACCCTGGCGGATGTGGAAGTTGTGGGTATCAACGACCTGATTGATCGCGACTATCTCGCCTACATGCTGCGCTACGACTCCAGCCATGGTCGCTTCCAAGGGGATGTGCGGGTGGAGAACGACCGGTTGATGGTCAACGGCCGGCCGATCCGGATCAGCGCAGAAAAGGACCCCAACAACCTCAACTGGGGCGATGTGGGGGCTAACTACGTGCTGGAGAGCACCGGCTTCTTCCTCACCGACACCTCCGCGCGAGCACACATCAAGGCCGGTGCCAGGCGCGTGGTAATGAGTGCCCCCTCGAAGGATGACACGCCCATGTTTGTGATGGGCGTCAACCACAACAGCTACGCAGGCCAGGACGTGGTTTCCAACGCCAGCTGCACCACCAACTGTCTGGCACCCATGGCCAAGGTGGTGCATGACAACTTCGGCATCGTCAGTGGCTTGATGACAACGGTGCATGCCACCACAGCCACCCAGAAAACCGTGGACAGCCCTTCGGTGAAGGACTGGCGCGGCGGGCGCGGTGCTGCCCAGAACATCATTCCCAGCTCCACCGGTGCGGCCAGGGCCGTGGGCCGGGTGATCCCCGAGCTCAACGGCAAGCTCACCGGCATGGCGTTCCGGGTGCCCACCCCTGATGTGTCGGTGGTGGATCTCACCGTGAACCTGGCGACTGCGGCCAGCTACGAAGAGATCAAGGCCGCCATGAAGGACGCCTCCGTTGGGGCCATGGCGGGCATCCTGGGCTACACCGAAGAGCAGTTGGTGAGCACCGACTTTGTCGGCGAAAGCTGCACCTCGGTGTTTGATGCCAGTGCGGGCATTGCCCTCAGTGACACCTTCGTGAAGCTGGTGGCCTGGTACGACAACGAGTGGGCCTACAGCTGCAAGTGTCTCGACCTGATTCGCCATATGGAGACCACTGTCTGAGATAGGTCGAGACCATCTACTGAGACAGGCCGGGCACTGGAGAAGGGCCATTCCCTTCCCCACCCATGGCTTGCAGCGCCCTGATCTTCCTTCTCGACCCCCAGCACAGCCGCCAGGGCCACTGGTGGCTCCCCGATGGGGGGGGCCCCCAACGCCTGGCAGGCCTGCTTAGTTCACCGCTGCGGGCGAGTGGCCGGCCGCCCAGGAGCTGGCACGACCTACTGCTGGTGTTTGAACCGCTGCGGTCCCAGGTCACGCCCGATGCCCCGCATGCCAGCTATCGCTACCTGCTCTGCCTGGAGCGGCGCGGCAGCCGCATCTCCTGCTGGAGGCGCTACCCAGAGGGGCTCGGCTGGCAGCGCCGCTGTGGGCCCATGCCCCTGGCCACGTTCATCCGGCGCTTCCAGCAGCCCGGCGCCGCTCGCCGTGCATCCAGCTGATCCAATCGGCGGAAATCTGCTTGGGGCACACCGCCTCACACTCAAGCTGGCTGCTGCAGCTGCCGAAGCCTTCGCGCCCCATCTGCTGCTGCATCGCTTCTGCCCTGGCGGCCCGCTCGGGCTGACCCTGGGGCAGCTGGGCCAGATGGGCGAGCTTGGCGGCCACAAACAAACTGGCCGAGGCATTGCGGCAACTGGCCACGCAGGCGCCACAGCCGATGCAGGTTGCGGTTTCAAAAGCTGAGGCCGCCTGGTCGCGGCCCACCAAAATGGCATTGGCATCCGGGGCATTGCCGGTGTTCACCGAGCAGAAGCCCCCCGCTTCGATCAGGCGATCAAGGGCACTGCGATCCACGACCAGATCCTGAATCGGTGGGAAGGCCTTCGCCTGCCAGGGCGCAAGCACCAGGGTGTCGCCATCGTTGAAGCGGCGCAGGTATAGCTGGCACACCGTGGTGGCCGCCTGGGGGCCGTGGGCCTGACCGTTGACCAGAAAGCCACAGCTGCCGCAGATCCCTTCGCGGCAGTCGTGCTCAAAGCCCACCGGCCTCTCCCCGGCGCTGATCAGCTG
>JAYKGS010000062.1:0-13711 GCA_035284945.1 Synechococcus sp. | reverse complement strand
GCGGCGCTGCGGTGCAGCAGTCGGCCCTGGATCAGCAGGTGGAGAAGCGGATCAAAGAAACGCTCGATGAAAACTTCACCAGCCGGGGCACCAGGAAAAATTCTCCCCTGCATGAGCGAGAAGAAGCGCTCACAACTGCCAAAGCCAGGATGGAGCTGGCGCTGGCTCGGCTCACGGAGTACGAGGACGCCAGCGACCAGCTGGCAGATTTCTGCGAACGACTGGAGCGGCTGCAGAGCCAGGAGCTGCCGGATCTGCTCGAGCGCCAGAAACGCCTCCAGGAAGGCGCCGATGCTGCTGGGCGTCTGGATGCCGCCATCGAACTGGCCGGTAAGGGCCTGGAGCCGATCCGGCTGCGCCATGAGGCTGCGCAGCAAACCCTGCAGCAGCTCGACGCTCTCCAGGCGCAGATTGGGCAGCGCCAGAAGTCGCTGGTGACCCTGGAAGCCAATGGGGCCGGGGCCCAGGGCCGGCTAGCGGAGCTGGGGGCGGCTGAGCGGCAACGCCGCCAGGGCCTCGATTCCCTCAACCAACAGCGGCAAGCTTTGGAGCTGCGCCAGCAGCTGCTGCTGCGGTTGGTGGAGCGCACCAGCACCGCCGAGTCGCTCAAGCGCCAGAGCGCTGAACTCGAGAAGTTGCAGCAGGAGGCCAGCAAGCGCCAGAACCTGAAGCTGCAGCTGGGCGGCCTGCCGAGTATCAGCAAGCAGGTGCTGCAGCAGCTGCGCCAGCTGGCGCAGCTGCTGCGCGATGCCCGGACCCGCCAGGAGGCCATGGCCGCCGGGGTGAAGCTGCTGAAGGCCGATCTGTCCGTTCGCCTCGATGGCAGGCCCCTGCAGGTGGGTGAGGAGCAGCGGCTCAGCAGGGTGTTTCAACTCCAGGTAGGTGATGGGGTGGTGCTGGAGATTGCCCCCGGTGACGGCCAGGCGCTGGGCGATCTGGCGCACACGGTGCAGAGCACCCTTGAGCAGCTGGCGGCCCGGCTGGCGGCACTCAACATCACCAGCGTGGCGGCAGCCGAGGAGCTGCTGGAGCAGCGCACCGCTCTGGAACAGCAGCTGACAGCCCTGGGCATCGCGCCCACCGATCTCGGCCAGCTGGAGCGACAGAACGAGGCAGATGAGCAGCGACTCGCTGAGCTGGATGCCGAACTGCAGCACCTGGCGGAGGTCCGTCAGGCGATGGAGCGGGAGCAGCCACTGCCAGGGGCACTCAGCGGCTTGCAGGCCCTGCAGCAACAGATCAGTGCCACCAGCAAACACACCGGGGCAGCGGTAGTTGCCGCTGAACGGGAGCTCGAGGCGGCCCGTTCAGCGCTGCAAGAGTTCCAGCAACAGCGGATCAATGAAGCCAGCCAGATCGAGGTGGTGCGCGCTGAACTGGCTGACCGCAGCCAGCGGCTGGAGCAGTTGATCAGCCAGCAGGGAAACCGCGAGGCCATAGTCGCCCGGCTTGCGGAACTGACGCAGCAACGCCGGCAGGCGGAAGCCCAGCTCAGCCAGCTGCAGGCGGACCGGGCGGCCCTGGGCGGCCAGGACGTCGAGCGGCAGTGGCAAAAGCTGCAGGAGCAGATCGATACCGTCACCAGCCGCCAGGAGCTACTGATCGACAAGAGGGGTGCTGCCAAGCAGCGCTGCGACAGCATCAGCAGCGAAGACCCCTTCGCGGCGCTCGAGCAGGCCCGGCTGCAGCTGGAGACAGCCGAGGCAGACCACGGCCAGCTAAAGCGCCTCACGCAGGCCCATCAGCTCCTGCAGCAACTGTTCCAGGAAGCCCAGGCCGACCTCTCCAGTCGTTACAGCGAACCCCTGGCCCGGGCCATCGGTGACTACCTCAAGCCGCTGCTCCCCGATGGGCAGGTGGCACGGCTCAGCTATGACCAAAGCAAGGGCTTCCAGGGCCTGCAGCTGCGCCGCGGCCGGGAGTTCTACGACTTTGACGCCCTCAGCGGCGGCATGCGCGAGCAGCTGGCCGCGGCCCTGCGGCTATCGATGGCCGATGTGCTCAAGGAGGCCCACGACGGCTGTCTGCCCCTGGTGTTCGACGACGCCTTCACCAACTCCGATCCGGAGCGGGTCGACCTGGTGAAACGCATGCTCAATGCCGCCGTGGAGCGTGGCCTGCAGGTGATCCTGCTCACCTGCGACCCAGCTGCCTACGGGGCATTCGCCGATGTGACAGAGGTGTTGGCGAGATAGGGCGGAAGCAGAATCGCTTGACCTGTTCTGCAGCGATTGCCACCCAGCCCCCTGCCGCGGTTGCGGACAATGGGCCCATAGCTTTCCATCCCATGCCTGACGCCATCCCCCCCAGCGAACTGCTGCCGGCCTACCGCGCCGCCGCCCTGGAGCGTGAGGCCCTGGGGGTGCCGCCCCTGCCCCTCAGCGCCGCCCAGGCCCAGGCCCTGATCCACTTGTTGCAGCATCCCCCCGCCGGCGAGGAGACCTTCCTGCTGCACCTGCTCAGCGAACGCATCCCCCCGGGGGTGGATGAAGCGGCCTATCTGAAGGCCAGCTGGCTGCTGGCGGTGGCCAAAGGGGAAGCGAGCAGCCCCCTGGTGGACGCGATCGAAGCCGTGCGCCTGCTGGCCACCATGATCGGCGGCTACAACGTGGGCGCCCTGATCGAGCTGCTCTCCAGCGGCGATCCGGCGATCGCCGCTGCCGCCGCCACGGGCCTCAGCCGCACTCTGCTCGTCTACGACTCGTACCACGACGTACTTGAGCTGGCGCAAAGCAACTCCCACGCCAGGCGGGTGGTGGACAGCTGGGCCAACGCTGAATGGTTCACGGCCAAACCCGAGCTGCCGGCGGAGATCACGGTCACCGTATTCAAGGTGGAGGGCGAGACCAACACCGACGACCTCTCGCCGGCCACCCACGCCACCACGCGTCCGGACATCCCGCTGCACGCGATGGCGATGCTGGAGACGCGCATGCCTGGCGGCCTGGCGCTGATCGACCAGCTGAAAACCAAGGGCCATCAGGTTGCCTATGGGGGTGACGTGGTGGGCACGGGCAGCTCCCGCAAATCCGCCATCAATTCGGTGCTCTGGCACACCGGCACCAACATCCCCCACGTGCCCAACAAACGCGGCGGCGGAGTGATCCTGGGGGGCAAGATCGCGCCGATCTTTTTCAATACTGCCGAGGACTCCGGCGCCCTGCCGATCGAATGCGACGTGAGCGCCCTGAACTCGGGCGATGTGATCACGATCCGCCCCTACGCCGGCACGATCGAACGGGCCGGCGGCGAACCGAATGCGGGCGAGGTTGTGGCCCGTTTCGAGCTCAAACCCAGCACGATCACCGATGAGGTGCGCGCCGGCGGCCGCATCCCCCTACTGATCGGCCGCTCCTTGACAGACAAGGTGCGCGCCCAGCTGGGGCTGCCGCCCAGCGAGCTGTTCATCCGCCCCGTCGCCCCGGCCGACACCGGCAAGGGCTTCAGCCTGGCCCAGAAGATGGTGGGCAAGGCCTGTGGCCTGAGTGGCGTGCGGCCCGGCACCAGCTGCGAGCCGCTGATGACCACCGTCGGCTCCCAGGACACCACCGGGCCGATGACCCGCGATGAGATGAAGGAGCTGGCCTGCCTGGGATTTTCCGCCGATCTGGTGATGCAGAGCTTCTGTCACACGGCCGCCTATCCCAAGCCAGTGGATCTGAAAACCCACGCCGAGCTGCCCGATTTCATGGCGTCGCGTGGCGGCGTTGCCCTGCGCCCCGGCGACGGCATAATCCATAGCTGGCTGAACCGCATGCTCCTGCCCGACACCGTGGGCACCGGCGGCGACAGCCACACCCGCTTTCCGCTCGGCATCTCCTTCCCGGCCGGCTCGGGCCTGGTGGCTTTTGCCGCCGCGATTGGCGCCATGCCGCTGGACATGCCCGAATCGGTGCTGGTGAAGTTCACAGGCTCCCTTCAGCCAGGCGTCACCCTGCGCGATGTGGTTAATGCGATCCCCTATGTGGCGATCCAGCAGGGGCTGCTGACGGTGGCAAAGGAGGGCAAACAGAACGTGTTCAACGGCCGGATCATGGAGATCGAGGGGCTGCCCGATCTGAAGCTAGAGCAGGCCTTTGAACTCACCGACGCCACGGCCGAGCGCTCCTGCGCCGGCAGCACGATCAAGCTGAGCGTGGAGACGGTGAGTGAATACCTGCGCAGCAACGTGGCGCTGCTCAAAAATATGATCGCCCGTGGCTACGGTGATGCCCGCACCCTGGCGCGCCGCATCCAGGCGATGGAGGCCTGGCTAGCCGATCCCCAGCTCCTGGAAGCTGATGCCGACGCCGAATACGCCGCTGTGATCGAAATCGATCTCAACCAGATCACCGAGCCGATCCTGGCCTGCCCCAACGATCCGGACAACGTGAAAACGCTCTCCGAGGTGGCGGGCAATCGCATCGATGAGGTGTTCATCGGCAGCTGCATGACCAACATCGGCCACTACCGCGCCGCCGCCAACGTGCTCAAGGACAAGGGCGAAAACGCGGCCCGCCTGTGGGTGTGTCCGCCCACCCGCATGGACGAGGAGATGCTTAAGGCAGAGGGCTACTACGCCATCTTTGAGGCGGCCGGCTCCCGCATGGAGATGCCCGGCTGCTCCCTGTGCATGGGCAACCAGGCCCGGGTGGAGGACAACACAACGGTGTTTTCCACCAGCACCCGCAACTTCAACAACCGCCTCGGCAACGGCGCCCAGGTATACCTGGGCAGCGCCGAGCTGGCCGCGGTGTGCGCCCAACTGGGCCGCATCCCCTCCAGAAATGAATATCTGGAGATTGCCGCCGCGAAGATCGATCCCTTCGGCGCCGAGCTCTACCGCTACCTCAACTTCGATCAGATCGAGGGCTTCGAAGATCAGGGTCGGGTGGTGAGCGCCGAGCAGGAGGCGAAGGTGCTGGCGGAGGTGTGAACAGATGCTGGCCTTGGCTGAGCACCCGGGCCATAGCGAGCGGCGAGCACGCTCTGGAGCTGATTGACACGCAGGCTCTACCAGGCAAGGTCAGATGACACGCTGGAGTCAGCTCTGCTGAAACCCCGCCCCTGAACCAGGAAACCCTGCTGTTTGAGCCCGCCGTGCCCGAGGCCGGGGCGCTGCGGGCGGTGCTGGCCTTCCCCAGCAGCTACAGCGTCGGCATCACCAGCCTGGGGTACCAGGTGGTGTGGGCAACCCTGGCCCAGCGGGCCGATCTGGACGTACGGCGCCTGTTCACTGACCAGGGCGATGCGCCCCACCGCCAGCTCGACCTGTTCGGCCTGTCGCTGAGCTGGGAGCTCGATGGCCCGGTGCTGCTCGAGCTACTGGAGCAGCAGCGCATCCCCCTCTGGGCCGCCGAGCGGGGCGACGCCGACCCGATCGTGTTCGGCGGCGGACCGGTGCTCACCGCCAACCCCGAGCCGCTGGCGCCATTTTTTGATGTGGTGCTGCTGGGAGATGGCGAGTTGCTGCTGGCGGCCTTCATCGATGCCGTGCAGGAGGGTCGCGGCTCTCCCCGGGCCCAGCGGCTGCGCCAGCTGGCCCAGGTGCCCGGCGTGTATGTGCCCAGCCTCTACGCCCCGCGTTACGGCAACGATGGTGCCCTGCTGGGCGTGGAACCAACCCAAGCCGGCATCCCGGCGACGGTGGCCAAGCAGACCTGGCGCGGCAACACCCTCAGCCATTCGGCGGTGATCACACCGGAGGCGGCCTGGCCCTCGATCCACATGGTGGAAGTGGTGCGCAGCTGCCCGGAGCTCTGCCGTTTCTGCCTGGCCAGCTACCTCACGCTCCCGTTTCGCACCCCCAGCCTCGACGACGGCCTGATCCCGGCAGTGGAAAAGGGGCTGACCGCCACCCAACGCCTGGGATTGCTGGGGGCCTCAGTCACCCAGCACCCGCAGTTTGACGACCTGCTGGCCTGGCTGGATCAGGACCGCTTCGAGGGCACCCGCGTGAGCGTCAGCTCGGTGCGGGCAGCCACCGTGACCCCCGAGCTGGGCCGGATCCTGGCCAAGCGGGGCAGCAAATCGCTGACGATCGCGATCGAGAGCGGCAGCGAGCGGATGCGCCAGGTGGTGAACAAAAAACTTGTCACCGAGGAGATCTATGCCGCCGCTCGCTACGCCAAGGAGGGCGGGCTCACGGGCCTGAAGCTCTACGGCATGGTGGGCCTGCCGACAGAAGAGGAGGCCGATGTGGAGGCCACCGCCGAGCTGCTGATGGCCATGAAAAAAGCCACGCCCGGCCTGCGGTTGTCCCTGGGGGTGAGCAGCTTCGTACCCAAGGCCCACACCCCGTTTCAATGGGAGGGGTTGAGGCCCGAGGCCGAAAAGCGCCTCAAACTGCTGGCCAAGCGGCTCAAACCCAAGGGCATCGAACTGCGGCCCGAGAGCTACGGCTGGAGCGTGATCCAGGCCCTGCTGTCACGCAGCGACCGGCGCCTGGCGCCGGTGATCGCCGCCGCCCGCGGCCGCCATGGGAGCCTGGGGGGGTGGAAGCAGGCCTACCGCGCGGTGCTGGAGCAAAGCTCAGGCCCCGAAGCCCCGCCCCCCTGGCAGGAGGTGGTCCACACCGACTGGAGCACGGAGCGGATGCTGCCCTGGGAGCACCTGAAGGGTCCGCTCCCTACAACAACACTCGCCCAACACCGGGAAGGAGCCCTCAATCAAACACAGCGGTGCGGCCCCGATAAACCATCACCTGGCGCCTGAGATGCAGCCGCACAGCCCGGGCCAGGGCCAGCCGTTCGCAATCACGACCCATCCGGATCAGGTCGTCAACCTCATCGCGATGGCCCACAGTCACGGTGGACTGGGCAATGATCGGGCCGCCATCGAGCTCCTCGGTTACGTAATGGGCGGTGGCGCCGATCAGCTTCACCCCCCGCTCCCAGGCACGGTGGTAGGGCTGGGCCCCCTGAAAGGCCGGCAGGAACGAATGGTGGATATTGATCACCCGGTGAAACGCGTCGGCTGAATCAAAGCGCGCCAGAAACGCCGGGCTCAGCACCTGCATGTACTTGGCTAAAACAACTAATTCGATCTGATGCTCCGCCAGCAACTCAAGCTGGCGATCCTCGGCTTCCGGTGGGTTGGCGGCTGAGATCGGCACCCAGGCAAAATCCGCCCCGAACTCCGCCGCGATCGACTCCAGATCTGGGTGGTTGGCGATCACCAGAGGCACCCGCATCGGCAGCTCACCGGTGCGCACCCTCCAGAGCAGGTCAAGCAGGCAGTGGTCCTGCTTGCTGACAAAGATCGCCACCTGTGGGCTGTGATCCGAGAAATTCACCCTGTAGGCACCGTCCAGGCACTCAGCCAGGGCTCGGGCAGTGGGGCAGATCGCTTCCCGCGGCAGCCCGAAACCCTCCAGCTGCCATTCAATGCGGCTCAGAAAGAGGCCTGCACCCTGATCACTGTGATGGTCTGCGTGCACGATGTTGCCGCCATTGGCGGCCACCCAACCGGATAGCTCCCGCACCAGACCAGGCTGGTCTGGACAGATCATCTGCAGGATGGCAGTGGGAGCAGACATGGCGCTGGCTGCGTCAACTGCAGAGGTAGCACTCGAGGGATCGCCAGGATGCAGATTGCAAGCGACTACAGACGCTTCGGAGGTTCCTGCCAACCCCGATACACTCAGGCCCACGAACCCCTGGCCTTGGCGATCGCAATGGTTTCTGCACCCCTACCCGCCGCAATGGCCGCCGCAGGCAGCGCCCTGGCCCAGCAGCTGCGAAAACTGGCCCTGCTGGGGCTGGCCCTGGTGTTCTGCCTGGGACTGGCCGCCTGTGACGGCAGTCAGAGCAAGAAGGCACCCAGCATCAGTCCAGAGGATATGGCCATGATCGAAAAGCAGGCGGAGGGCTTTCTCAACGCCCGCAACCGCCTACCCGAGCTGGCTGCCCTGGTGAACGAGCGCAACTGGGTTTTCACCGCCAACCTGATTCACGGCCCGATGCAGGAAGTGGGGCGCGAGATGAGCTACATCAACCAGCGCCTCCTGCCCGCCGACCGACCGGAAGCCGAGAAGCGCGCAGCTGCCCTCAAAACAGCCCTTGCCCAACTCGATGAAGCCACCAAGCTCCAGGACGCCGACAAGCTGCGCAAGGGTTACATCCAGGTGGCCAGTGGCTTCGGCCTGTACGCCCAGGTCCTGCCTGCCCAGGTTCAGGAAGACCTGAAACAGGTCTGATCAAGCCACGCTCCAGGCCCAACAGACCACGCACGGTCACCGTGATCGGCGCCGGGCTGGTGGGCCGGGCCTGTGCCTGGCTGCTCCAAGGCCGCGGCCACCAGGTCCAGCTTCTAGATCCCTGTCTGAACGGGGCAACCGATCCAGCCGCGGGCAGCTGGGCCGCCCTCGGCGTTGTCATGGCTCACGTGTTCCAGCGCAGCGGCGGCCGGGCCTGGCGGCTGCGGCGGCGCAGCCTGGAGCTCTGGGGCAGCTGGCGCCAGGAGCTGGGGGAGCAGGGCTGGCCGCTGCCATGGCAGCCCGGGCTGTTGATCCTGGCCAGCAGCGCCACCGACGTGGAGCGCCAGCAGCGGCTCCAAATCGAGCGCCAGCGTCAGGCCATTCCGCTGGAGATCTGGAGCCCTCAGCAGCTCGCCGACCTGACCCCTGCCCTGCCGGCTGGAGCCATCGGCGGACTCTATTCCCCCGCCGATGGCCAACTGGATCCGGGCCCAGCACTGCAGGCGCTGCTGGGGGATGGACAAAGGCTCGGGATCCAGATCTGCGGCGAAGCAGCCGTGAGGCTGGAGCGCCGCTCCGGCCATTGGACGGTGCACAGCCGGGGCGGCCTGGCCCTGCGCAGCGAAGCAGTGGTGGTATCGGCAGGGGTGACCAGCTCCAGCCTGCTGGAGCCCCTCGGGCACCTCCTGCCGCTGGAGCCGGTGCTGGGCCAGGCCCTCGAGCTCCAGCTGCCCCCCGGCACCCACTGGGGTCAAAACCGGGCCTGGCCCGGCGCCGTGGTGTGGCAGGGACTGAACCTAGTACCGCGCCCTTCCAGCCAGATCCAGGGCGACCGCCTGTGGCTGGGGGCAACCCTGGAGCCGGGCTGCCGGGCCGATCCCAACGCCCTGGCCAACCTGCGGCAGCTTGGCGGCGCAGCGCCCCCCTGGATGGGGCAGGCCCAACCGATCCGGCAGTGGCAGGGCCATCGGCCCCACCCGATCGGCCGCCCGGCACCCTTGCTGGAACAGCTGGAACCCGGGCTGGTGCTGGCCAGCGGCCATTATCGCAATGGCCTGCTGCTGGCTCCAGCAACTGCGGAGTGGGTGGCGCAGCAGCTGGAGAACCCTGCCTAAGCAGGGTTCCTGGGCACCACTGCAGCCAGTTGGACCTACTTGCTCTCGGTGAATTCGGCGTCGATCACGTCGTCACCGGCAGCGGTAGCTGCAGAAGCGCCGTCACCGTTACCTCCCGGAGCGGCTCCTGCGGCGCCGGCCTGCTGGTAGACGGCCGCACCGGCGGCATAGAGGGCCTGCTGCAGGGTCTCAAGTTCCGACTTCATGGTGTCGAAATCTTCCTTGGCGATGGCCTCCTTGAGCTTGGTGGAGGAGGCCTCCACCTTGGCCTTGTCCTCAGCACCCACCTTGTCACCCAGCTCGCCGAGCTGCTTCTCGGCCTGATAGACGAGGGTTTCAGCCTGGTTCTTGGTGTCGATGCGCTCGCGCTTCTCCTTATCGACGCTGGCATTTATTTCGGCATCCTTCACCATCTTCTCCACCTCGTTTTCGCTCAGGGTGGAAGCTCCGGTGATCGAGATGCTCTGCTCCTTGCCGCTGCCCTTGTCCTTGGCGGTGACGCTGAGGATGCCGTTGGCGTCGATGTCGAAGGTCACCTCGATCTGGGGCACGCCCCGGGGAGCGGGGGGGATGCCATCGAGGCGGAAGGTGCCAAGCGACTTGTTGTCGCTTGCCATTTCGCGCTCGCCCTGAAGCACGTGGATCTCCACGTTGGTCTGGCCATCGACCGCCGTGGAATAGGTCTCCGACTTCTTGGTTGGAATCGTGGTGTTGCGGGGGATCATCTTGGTCATCACCCCACCGAGGGTCTCCACACCGAGGGACAGGGGCGTGACATCCAGCAGCAGGATGTCTTTCACCTCGCCGGCCAGCACACCGCCCTGGATGGCGGCACCCACGGCCACCACCTCGTCGGGGTTGACGGTCTGGTTGGGGTCTTTCCCGGTGACCCGCTTCACCAGCTCGAGCACCGCCGGGATGCGGGTGGAGCCCCCCACCATCACCACCTCATCGAGCTCCCCCGCGGACAGCTTGGCATCCTTGAGCGCCTGTTCCACCGGCACGCGGCAGCGGTCGATCAGCTTGCTGGCCAGCTCCTCGAATCTGGCCCGGGTGAGGGTGAGATCAAGGTGCTTGGGACCCTCGGGGGTGGCCGTGATGAACGGCAGGTTGATCTCGCTCTGGGTGGCGCTGGAAAGCTCGATCTTGGCCTTCTCGGCCGCCTCGGTAAGGCGCTGCAGGGCCTGTTTGTCGGCGCGCAGGTCGATGCCCTCGTTGGCCTTGAAACTGTCAGCCAGGTGATCAACGATCACCTTGTCGAAGTCATCACCGCCCAGATGGGTGTCACCGGAGGTGGAGAGAACCTCGAACACGCCGTCGCCGACCTCCAGCACTGACACGTCGAAGGTGCCGCCTCCCAGATCGAATACCAGGATTCGCTCGTTGCTCTTGCGGTCCAGGCCATAGGCCAAAGCCGCTGCGGTGGGCTCGTTGATGATGCGCAACACCTCGAGGCCGGCGATCTTGCCGGCATCCTTGGTGGCCTGGCGCTGGGAGTCGTTGAAATAGGCGGGGACGGTGATGACAGCCTGGGTGACGGTTTCACCGAGATACTTGCCGGCATCTTCCGCGAGCTTTCTAAGCACCTGGGCACTCACCTCCTCGGGGGCAAACTGCTTGTTGAGCACCGGACACTTCACCTTGACATTGGAGCCAGCCTTCTCAACGCCATAACTCACTTCCTTCGACTCCTCGTTGACCTCGTCAACACGGCGGCCAATGAAGCGCTTGACTGAATAGAAAGTGTTTTCAGGATTCATCACCGCCTGACGCTTGGCGATCTGCCCCACCAGCTGGTCCTGATTCTTGGTGTAGGCAACCACGGAAGGGGTTGTGCGGAACCCTTCGGCGTTGGCAATCACGGTGGGCTTGCCGCCCTCCATCACGGCGACACAGCTGTTGGTGGTGCCGAGATCAATACCGACGACTTTGCCCATGAATTACCACCTCCTTACGGTGAATGAAACGTTCTGGAAACATCTTCAGCAGCTGAAGCCTTTCCAGGCGAGGTGTGGTTCCCGAACAGGCCCCGCCGCCGCTCCTTTCACCATGACCCCATCTATTTCCGGACGCACTGCCCTGGCTGGAGTTCTGGGGAACCCGGTGCACCATTCCCTCTCCCCGGCCATGCACAACGCCGCCCTGGCGGAGCTCGGCCTCGACTGGGTGTACCTGGCCCTGCCCACCGCCGCCGACCAGCTGGAAGCGGTGCTGCGGGGACTGGAAGCCGTCGATTGCCGCGGCCTCAACGTCACCCTGCCCCACAAGCAGGCCGTAGCCCGGCTGTGCCGCACCCTCACACCCCTGGCCGAGCGGCTGGGCGCAGTGAACACCCTGGTGCGCCATCCGGAAGGGGGCTGGCGGGGCGACAACACGGATGTGGCCGGCTTCCTGGCTCCGCTACGGGCCAGCGGACGCGACTGGCGGGGGAAGCGGGCCCTGGTGCTCGGCTGCGGCGGCAGTGCCCGGGCCGTGGTGGCCTCCCTGGTGGAGCTGGGTTGCGGCAGCATCGGGGTGGCAGGCCGCAACGCCGCCAGCCGGGAGGCCCTCCTGGCCAGCTGCAGCGACTGGGCACCCCAGCTCGAGCCGCTCAACTGGCAACCCCAAAGCCCCTTGCTGGGAAAAGCACTTGCCAAGGCCTCCCTGGTGGTCAACACCACTCCCGTGGGCATGGCCTCTGCCAGCGACCCAGGAGCAGCCGAACGTTGCCCGCTCAGTCCCGACGAACTGGAGGAACTGCAGCCCCAGTGCAGTGTCTACGACCTCATCTACACACCCCGCCCCACGACCCTGCTCACGGCCGCGGCCGCCCGGGGATGCGTGGCCATAGACGGCCTGGAGATGCTGGTGCAACAGGGGGCAGCCGCCCTGCGCCAGTGGAGCGGCATTGATGCCGTGCCGGTGGCAGCGATGCGGGCGGCTGCCCTGGCCCAGCTCCCCCCCCCGGACATCGGCCCTTAGCCTTGGCAGTTCCGGCACCATCCAGGCGATGCAGACTTCCCCGATCTGGCAGCGGTTGCTGGCGGCCCTGGCCTACCTGCTGCCCTGGAGTGACGCCTTCCCCTTTGGCAGCAACCTGTTTGGGCTGTTCCCAGCCCTGCAGTGGCTGGGCTTGCCGATCCTGTCCATCGCCCTGCTGGAGCAGGCTGTGCCCTTTGGCGGCCTGGTGCTGTTCCTGGTGCTGTTCCTGGCAGTCGTGCGCAACAGCCGGGTGCCCTACCTGATCCGCTTCAACGTGCTCCAGGCAATCCTGGTGGACATCGTGGTGGTGCTGATCAGCCTGGCCTTCCAGGTGCTCCGGCTAAACAGCCTGGACTTCGTCGGCAAGACCCTCAGCAACACGGTGTTTCTGGGCATCCTGGTGCTGGTTTCCTTCGCCATGGTCCAAAATCTGCGCGGCAAGGAAGCCGACATACCGGGCCTGTCTGAGGCGGTGCGAATGCAGCTGTAGGGTGATCAATCCTTCGCCGGTGGGCCCGAGCCCACTGGCCGCTGCCCCAAACCCTGAGGCGCCAATCCCAAGCGACCATGACGCAGCCCTACTACGAAACCATGTACATCCTTCGGCCGGACATTCCGGAGGAAGAAGTGGAGAGCCACGTCTCCAAATACCGCGATCTGGTCACCGAATCCGGTGGAGAAGTGCTGGATTGCCAGATGCGCGGCAAGCGCCGCCTCGCCTACCCGATCGCAAAGCACCGCGAAGGCATCTACGTTCAGCTCAACCACAACGGCGACGGCCAACAGGTCGGTCCGCTTGAGCGGGCGATGCGTCTCTCCGAGGATGTGATTCGCTACCTCACCGTCAAGCAGGATGGGCCGATGCCCGCTCCCCGCACCCTGCCAAGCGCCGTCAGCGAAGCTGCCCCGATGGAACCGGCGCTGGTGGAACCGGCGGCGGTTTAGGCACCGTTGAACTTGTAATAGCTTCGCAGGAAGCCTAGTCTCGGCTTATGGAGCCGGATCTCAGCTGTACAGAACCGGAAGCCCTGGGCCTATCAGCCCAGCAACTGGAGCGGGAGCTGGCCCGAACCCAGGCAGAGCTGCGGGCCATGCAGGCCCTGCTGGAGGACCTCCCCGGCGTGTTTGAGACCAAGTTCCGGCAGCGCCTGCAGCCCCTGCTTGAGCAGCAGCAACATTTGGTCAGTGAAAACAATCTGCTGCGTCAGCACCTGCATCAACTCCAGCCAGGTGGTGGAACAGGGCAGATTCCTGGGCTGCTGCCCCAGCAACAGAGGCAGCCCAGGCTTGGCCGGGCCCTGCGCCACGCCTTTGGACTGGTTGACAACAGTCGTGCTGCCTAGCGACCGCGAGCGGCCCAGAGTCGGGTGGGCAGACCCCACACGTAGATGAAGCCCTCGGCGGCCCGGTGGTCGAACTGATCGCCGGCGGCGTAGGTGGCCATGGAGGGCACGTAGAG
>JAYKGS010000061.1:0-16669 GCA_035284945.1 Synechococcus sp. | reverse complement strand
CGTGGCGTCAGCGGCTCTCCTGGTTGATCTCGGCCTTGAGTGGCACCGTGGAAATCGTCGAAGAAACAGCGAGGTTGCGAGCCGAGAACGCCAGGTACGACGCCTGGATCGCGACGCTCGATTCCGCCGAGCGCTTGCCCAGCTGCTCCTCGAGCCCTCCGACGCCAGCCGAACCGAACTCCGGCAGCTGATCGACGTTGAGTTTTGAGGTGTTGGGCGGTGCGCAACGGTCTGGCGCGTATCCATGGCCTGTCAAGCTATGCCGCTGCCTACCTGAAACTGGCCCAGCGGCTAGGGGCCATCGTGGCCAGTTTCGATCGCCGGCTCAACCAAGCCGCTGCAGAACTCTCCCTTGCGCTCTACCGCTAGCCGGGCAAACTGCGCCACTCCGCCACCACGTAGGGGGGCACGGGCAGCTCCCCAAACACCCCCGGCAGCTGCAGGCGCAGGGGGCGGTTGCGGTCGAGGGCGGCCAGCAGGGGGGCCAGGTTGAACTCGGCCGCGGCGGCGCGGCCGTCGCCGGCCAGCTTGGGATTAACCAGGGTGATGTCCTCCAGCTGCCAGCTGTTCCGGCCGCTGCGCACCAGCAGGGGGGTGGGGTGGTCGAGCCGCACCTTGCCCGGGAAGCCCACCACCCGCAGGCGCAGCGGGCCGCCGGGTGGGCCTTCCCGGTAGGCCACCAGCTGCCAGCTCTGATAGTCCAGATCGCGCAGGCTCTCCAGGCTGCGCAGCACCGGCGTGCCGTTCTCGTCCGGGTGGTTGTGCAGCAGGGCCTGGGCAGGAGCCGGCTGGATCAGCGCCACCAGCAGGGCGAGCAGCAGGCTGAGCAACCTCACGGCTGTCGCTCGGCAACCGGCTGTCGCTCGGCACCCGGAATCGGCTGCCAGCCGGTGTGGGTTGCCCACAGGGCCCAGATCGCCATGGCGCGCAGGTAGTGGCAGGCCCGGAAGGTGCCCGTCGCGGTGATCGCTTCGGGGGTGCGGAACTGCAGGCCGCCGCCGTACACCTGCTCCACGACGGCGCTGCAGATGGCCAGGGCCGTGGCCCGCTCGCCCATCAGCCGGTAGTAGGCGGCCAGGCCGAAGTTGATGCCGGTCCACACCTCCAGGGGGTGGGTGCCGTTGGGATCGAGGGGGGTGCCGTCGCGACGCAGGCCGTTGGCCACTCCGAGCTGGCCGCCCTGAAAGCCCTCGAAGCAGGCCTCCTTCACCGCCTTCAGCGCACTGCGGGCCCGTTCGTCGGCCACAACGGCGGGCAGTCCCAGCAGGCGGGCATAGAAGTCGCCGCACAGCTGGTCTGCCATCACCACAGGCGTGCCGCTTTCGGCATCGATCTTGTAATACTCACCGTTCCAGAGCAGGGCATCAAAGTTGACGCGGCTCTGCTCCAGCCAGCTGCCGAATTGCCGCTGCTCACCGCTGGTGTCGAGCCCCAGCTCCAGCTGCAGGCGCTGGGCCATGGCCAGGGCCGCTTCCAGGGCGGCGATCCAGAGGGCGCCGCAGTAGGCGCTCACCCCGCGCAGCGGCCAGTCGTCGAAGGTCTGGTCGGGGGCACCGCCGTTGTCGGGCAGGCCGTCGCCATTGGCATCGAAGGTTTTGAGATAGCGCAGGGCCTGCACCGCCGCGGGCCAGCAATCGGCCAGAAAGCTGAGGTCTTCGCCGCTGGGCGCCAGCTTGAAGGTGCGCCACACCTGCAGCACGAAGTCACTGGCCAGGTCTTTCCAGAGGTTGCAGTCTTGATAGGCGGTGTAATTGGTGGCATCCCAGGGCCGCTCGTTGGGGGCGCCCAGGTCATGGGGGGTGGCGCCAGCAACCTTGCGGGCCGCCTCCACCCGGCCCTTGCCCTGGGTGAAATACCAGCCGATCGGCCGCGGCGTCGGATCGGCCGCCGGGATCGCCCGGGCGAAGCTGCGCAGCACCGCCTTGTCGAGCTCGGGCCAGAGCTGCAGCAGGGCAAAGGAGCCGTAAAGCCGCACGTCGAGGCTCTCATACCAGGCATAGTCGAGGCACTCGAGCACCCCGAAGCGGCCCACGGGATCCTCCGGGCTGGCCGCGCTCCAGAGGCTGCCGCCACTGGCCAGGTCGTAGAGCTCGTTGTACCGGGCCATGCGCAGGGGCTCGGGCAGGTCGCTGCGCTCCAGCACTGGCTGCTGCCAGGCTTCGATCTGGTCGTGCCAGTCGCGCCAGTCCCGCAGGGCCTCGGCGGCGATGGCGGCGGCGTTGGTGCCTTCCGTGCCAAACACATCGGTGTAGCGGCGCAGGGTGCGGGTGCCGCTGGCAAAGGCCGTGACCGGCAGGTCCCAGCTGATCACCAGGGGGATTTCGATGCTGGCCCCAGGCTCCAGGTGGCACTTCACCGCCAGGGCGGCGCTGGATGGGTCATGGGCCCCGCTGCGGCGGTCGTTGTTGCTGTCGGGGATCGAGCCACCTGTGGCGAAGGGCTCCCACAGCTCGGCGCCGCTGCCGTGGGGGTTCCAGCGGCTACAGCGCAGCACCTCCAGGTGGTCGGGTGCCGCCAGACACCACTGCCCCTCCCCCTCCGCGATCGGCTTGGAGCGGTTGCCCTCCAGCAGCACCCCCTTGAGGCCCGCTTGGTCCACCCAGCGGTTGCGCTGGCCTTGGCTGCGGCCGATCGCCGGTATGTAGTTGTGCTCCGGGCTGCCGTCGTCGCGGAAGGTCACCGCCGCCGTGGGGTCGGTATTGGTGAACCAGCCGGTGCTGTTGCGCCAGCTCAGCAGCAGGGACAGGTCAAGCGGGCGCTCGGTGGGGTTGGCGAGCGTCCAGACGAAGACGGCGACTGGATAACTGGTGCGCCGGTAGTCGCCCGGCAGGATCGGGCTGAAGGCCTGGCAACTCACCTCGGCGGCAAACACGCCCGCATAGCTGGTGCTGCTGAGCGGGTAGCGGGCGGCGTAGGTGCCGGTGGGTCGCTCCGGGGTGCTGGCGGGGTACCAGCTCCAGGCGCTGAGGGGTTCGCCGGGTTCGGGGCGGGAGGCATCCCGCTCGGGCTTCACCGCCAGGGCATGGGCCCTCGACGTGCTGCCGTCGCTCTCGAACAGGGCGAACTGGCAGTCGGGCAGGGTGCCGAACCAGTGCTCACCGCCATCGAGGTGCCAGAGGTTGAAGCTGCCATCGGGGCCGCGGCCGATGCAGCCAGCGCCGAAGCCCCCCAGGGGCATGCCGTGGTTGGGGCCGTCGTCGAGGTTGCTGGCGTAGCGCACCGTGTAGGGCTGCTCCCAGCCCAGACCGAAGGGGCGATTCCAGCTGGCGGCCGGGGCGCTCCAGCTGCCGGTGGCGCGGGCCCCCTTGCCCTGGAGCAGCGAGGTCAGGGCGGAGAGGCCGAAGCGCGCCATGGAGCCAGAAAAGGTGCGCCCAGCTTGTCAGAGGTTGCTGGGCCCTGGGTCGGGTCTCCCTGGAGGTGATCCTTCTTGCGCTCGCCTGGTCTGGTCTGGCCCAAATTGTGGGCATGCCTGCTTTCTTGGCGAGATGGCAACTCCTGCGGCCCCGGCCTCTGGGGGTGGCCCGCGGTCAGTTCACGGTTCCCGATTCGATCGATGCCGCCAATCCGCTGATCGCCGCTGCTGTTGAGCGCCGCTGAAGCAGAGCCTTCAGTGCTCCTTAGGGGCTAGGGCCGCGGGTGTCTGAAAGCAGCCGTTCACCTCCTGGTCCACCAGGGCATCGAGGGTCACGGCCGAGCGCACCAGGGCCTGGTAGCGCTGCACCACCCTGCGGTTGCGCTCGATCCAGTTGCCGGTATCGCCGCCAGGCACTCCCTTGCCATCTCCGGCCAGCAGTTCCAGATCAGCCTGCTGGGCCACCAGGGCGAGCACCAGGTCGTGGATGCGCTGGCGGCGGTCGCTCATGGTGGGGCCCGGGCACACGCCTGTGCATCATGGCTGCAGTCAGCATTGCAGCAGCTGCCGCAGCGGCTGCCCGGGAGAGGGTCGATGGTTGCGGTTCTGGAGGTCATCGGCACCGACGGCGGTGGAGTGGCCGTTCTGGGGCCTCGCTCCCAGGCGCTGCTGCGCCAGGCGCAGTTGCTGCTGGCACCGGCCAGGCTGCTGGCGGAGCTGGAGCCCTGGTGGCAGGCCGAGCAGGCGGCCGGGCGCATCCCAGCTGTGAGCCCTTTCCCCCAGCTATTGGCCAGTGACCGGCCGGAGTTGATCTTCGGGGCCGTGGAGCAGGCCCTGGCGGCGGGCCGCCCGGCCGTGCTGCTCGCCAGCGGTGACCCCCTCTGGTTTGGCATCGGCCGGCTGTTGCTGCAGCGCTTTGCGGCGGCCCAGTTGCGCTTTCACCCCGCCCCCAGCTCCCTGCAGCTGGCCTTTGCCCGTATCGGCCGCCCCTGGCAGGACGCCAGCTGGATCAGCCTGCACGGCCGCGACCCCGAACCCCTGGCGGCCGCCCTGCAGAAGCGCCCCAGCGCCCTGGCGGTGCTCACCGACCCAAGCCGGGGCGGGGCCGAGGAGGTGAGGCGGATTCTGGCGGCCTCGGGCCTGGAGGAGGCCTATGCCTTCTGGCTGTGCGAGCGGCTGGGCCATGGGGCGGAGCGGATGCGGCGGCTGGCTGCCCGGGCCCCCTTGCCTCTGGACTGCGATCCGCTGCACCTGGTGCTGCTGATCGCCGAGCCGGCGGCGCCGCCGGTCCATCCGGCGGCCCTCCCCCTGTTCGGCCTCGACGACGGCCTGTTTCTCCAGCACGAAGATCGCCCCGGTCTTATGACCAAGCGGGAGGTGCGCATCCAGCTGCTGGCCGATCTGGAGCTGCCGGAGGCCGGCGTGCTCTGGGACATCGGCGCCGGCGTGGGTTCGGTGGGGCTGGAGGCGCTGCGGCTGCGCCCAGGCCTGGCCCTCTGGGCCCTGGAGGCCAGGGGCGGCTCCGCAGCCCTGATCGCAGCCAACGCCGAGCGGCTGGGGGTGCGGCCGGCGGGAATCCACCAGGGCCGGGCTCCGGAGGCCCTCCTGCAGCTGCCCGACCCGGATCGGGTGCTGATCGGCGGCGGCGGCCGGGAGCGGGCGGCCGTGCTGGCGATGGCGGTGCAGCGGCTGCGGCCCGGCGGCGGGGTGGTGATCCCGCTTGCCACCTTGGAGGCCCTGGCTGAGCTGCGGCCCCTGCTGGAGCGGGCCGGCTGCCGCGTGGCGGTAGCTCAGCACCAGGCCTGGCGGGGGGCCCCATTGGCGGATGGCACCCGCCTGGCACCGCTCAATCCGGTGCTGGTGCTGAAGGGGTGGCTGCCCTGATGATCTCAATCCGCACCGGGCTGCCCACCCGGATGCCCTGGGCTGCGGCCTGGCCGGCGGCCAGTTCGACGACTCCATCGACGGGTTCCTCGGGGCCGTAACTGCGGCAGGGCAACCGCATGCAGGGCTGGGTGTGGGCTTCGATCGCCACCACCCGGCCATCCAGCACGAACAGCATGTCGAGGGGCTCGGGGGTGCGGTGCATCCAGAACCGCGCCAAGGAAGGTGGGGTGTAGGGGAACCACATGCCCCGCAGGGGCGGCAGGGCGGGGCGCAGCTGCAGGCCCTTGCCCTGCTTTTCGGGGGTATCGGCCACCTCCAGGGCGATGCAGCGATCGGTCGCCAGGCACCAGCGGGCCGAGATCGGCAGCCATTGGGGAGGAGGGGAGAAGCCGCAAAGCAGGAGAGCCACTCCAGGCAGGGCCAGGCCTGGCACCAGCCCCTGCCAGCCCCGTGCCGCCATCAGGCCCTGCCTTCCAGCTGGGGCAGCCGCTCGCTGAGGCAGTATCCCTGGCCGCGGACCGTGTGGATCAGTCGCTGCTCACCGCCCTCCTCAAGCTTGTGGCGCAGGTAGCGCACGTACACCTCGATCACGTTGCTGCTGGTTCCCTGGTCGTCATTCCACACCTGGCGCAGGATCAGGTCGCGTCCCACCACCGTGCCCTTGCGCTCCAGCAGCAGCAGCAGCAATTGGTATTCGCGCGCGGTCACTCCCACGGGCCTGGCTCCGCGCTTGACCTGGCGGGTGCTGGGGTTGACCACCAGGTCGCCCACCTGAAGAAGCTGGACGGGCACGTTGGTGCGGCGGCTTAGGTCCAGATGCAACCTCAGTCGCATCAGCAGATCGCTGGGGCCGAGGCTGGAGAGCCAGAAGTCGTCGGCTCCGCAACAGAGGCAGTGGACCCTGGCTGTCACGGTATCTTCGCCCACATCCAGCAGCACCGGCAGGCCACCCCATTCGGCCCGCAAAGCCTCGATGCGGTCGGCCTGGTCGGCGGAGAGCAGCACCGCATCAGGGGCCGGACCGCTGCTGGCAGCGGTGGTGCAGACGTATCCAGAGGCCTCCAGCCGCGGGGCCAGGGCTTCGGCCTCCTCACCCACCAGCAGGATCAGCGGTTCGTTCATGGGGCCATGCCGTTGCCGGGTTTGGCCACATGGGGCAACCCCCAGCCGAGCTTGTTGCGCAGCACCTGAAAAAACTCATGGTCAGTCAGGCGCACGAAGCGGGCCGGTTGCTCGCTGCGCCGCACCAGGACCCGGTCCTCCGGCCAGATGTAACTGCCTGCACTGCCGTCTACCACCATCATCAGCCGCTCGGGGGTGGCTGGAAATACGGTCACCGGCTCGAGGTCGCTGAAGACCAGGGCTCGCGATGCCAGCGAGTGGGGCGCGATCGGGGTGAGCTGCAGTACGGGGCAATCGGGTGTGATCACCGGGCCGCCAGCGCTGAGGGCGTAGGCGGTGGAGCCCGTTGGGGTGGCGAGGATCACTCCGTCCGCGGCGATGTCCACGGGGGCATGGCGACCGATGGCGATCTCGAAGTGGCACATCGAGGTGAGGGGCTCCCGGTGCAGGGCCATCTCGTTGAGACACAGAACTTCCCAGCGGCGTTGGTCGCCGCGCATCACGCTGACGATCAGCATCGTGCGCTCCTCCACCGTCCACTCGCCTCTGAGCACCTGGTCGAGCACCGCCTCCAGCTCGTTGAGGTAGGCCTCCGCCAGAAAGCCCAGATGGCCGGTGTTGACCGTGAGGATCGGAACGCCGATCGGTGCGGTCTGGCGGGCCGCCGAGAGCACGGTGCCGTCGCCACCCAGCACCACGGCCAGGCTGAGGTCAGGATCGAAGCCCGTCGGTACGCAGGCGGCGTAGCCGCGGCTGCGCAGATGCTGATCCGGATTGGCGAAACCGACCATGCCGCCGGAGCTGCTCACCCGCACCACGCCGTAACCGGCCGCATTGAATCGGGCCTCGATGGCATCGGCAGTGGCCAGGGCCACGTCCTTGCCGTCATTCACGATCAGTCCGACGCGGGGCACCGATCGGGGGGCGGAGAATTGAATGAGTTTATGGGCCCAGTTTCAGCTGGATTGTCCTGGGCCTCCTCTTTTCCCTAAAATTGCTCGAGAAAGCGCAGGTCACTGGTGTAGAGGCGGCGAATGTCATCGATGCCGTGGCGCACCATGCAGAATCGCTCCACCCCCAACCCTGCCGCAAAGCCGCTCCAGCGCTCCGGATCAAGGTCCATGCCGGTGAGCACCGCCGGGTCGACCATGCCGCAGCCCATCACCTCAAGCCAGCGGCCCCGCCACTGCACATCCACTTCGGCGCTGGGCTCGGTGAAGGGAAAGTAACTGGCCCGAAACCGCACCGGCAAGTCGCCGAAAAATCGTTGCAGGAAGGCGGTCACGGTGCCGCGCAGGTGGCTGAAATCCAGGCCCTCATCGATGGCCAGCACCTCCACCTGGTGGAACACGGGCGAATGGGTGGCATCCACCGGGTCGCGCCGGTACACCCGGCCTGGGGCGATCACCCGAACCGGCGGGGGGTTCTGTTCCAGATAGCGGATCTGCACCGGTGATGTGTGGGTGCGCAGCAGGCGGCCATCCTCCAGGTAGAAGGTGTCCTGCATATCCCTGGCCGGATGGTGCTCCGGGATGTTGAGGGCGCTGAAGTTGTAGTGGTCGGTTTCGATCTCGGGCCCCTCAGAAACCCGGTAGCCCAGGCCGTTGAAGATGTCGACGATCTCTTCGATCGTGCTGATCAGCGGGTGGCGGTGCCCCGCCGGGATGTAGCTGCAGGGGGCCGTGACATCCAGGCTCTCCCGGCCAATGCGCTCTGCCATGGCAGCGGTTTTGACCGCTTTCAACCGCTCGCCGAGCATGGTCTGCACCTGGCTCTTGAGCACGTTGGCCCGCTGACCGATCAGGGGCCGTTCGTCGCCGGGCAACCTGCCCATGGCCCCAAGCAGGCCGGAGAGGCGCCCCTTCTTACCCAGCAGGCCCACCCGCAGCTCTTCCAGCTCGGAGGCGGTTGTGGCAGCCGAGATCTCAGCTGCTGCTTCGCTTTCCAGCGCCACAAGCTGGTCGGTTAGCTGCTGCAGGGACACGGTGGCGCTCACGGCAGGTGCGGGGGGAGTCGAGACTTTAGGTAGGCGCCCCAGCGCCGGACAGTTACGTTGCGGCGAGATCGCCCTGGACCGATGCCACCGTTGAGGATCCTGCTCAGCAATGACGATGGCGTTTTCGCCGAGGGGATCCGCACCCTGGCCAATGCGGCCCTGGCCCGCGGACATCAGGTGAGCGTGGTGTGTCCAGATCGGGAGCGCTCCGCCACCGGCCATGGCCTCACCCTGCAGACTCCGATTCGGGCGGAGCGGGCCGATGAATTGTTCGATGACGGTGTGCGGGCCTGGGCATGCAGTGGCACCCCCTCCGACTGCGTCAAGCTGGCCCTTTTTTCCCTGCTTGAGGAATGGCCGGATCTGGTGCTCTCCGGCATCAACCACGGTCCCAACCTGGGCACCGACATCCTCTACTCCGGCACCGTCAGCGCGGCGATGGAGGGCACGATCGAGGGCCTGCCCGCTCTGGCGGTGAGCAGTGCCGACTTTCAGTGGCGCCAGTTCGCTCCAGCGGCCAGGCTCGCCCTCGATGTGGCCGAGGCGATGCTGGCGGAGGGTTGGCCTGAAAACATGTTGCTCAATCTCAACGTGCCCGCCCGGCCCCCCGAGGCGATCGGGCCGCTGCGCTGGTGCCGCAAGGCCGTGCGCCGCTACACCGACCAGTTCGAGCAGCGGGTTGACCCCCGTGGGCACACCTACTACTGGCTTGCAGGGGAGGTGGTAAACGACCTGGAAGCCCAGGTGTCCGGCCCCGAAAGCTGGCCCACCGATGTCGCCCAGATCAATGGGGGCTCCCCTTCCCTGACCCCGCTCCAACCCGACATCTTCTGGCGCGGGGCCACCCATAACCTGCCCGATCTGCTGGCTCTGCCGGCTCAGGTTGAGCGGTAGATCCGCTGCAGCAGCCAGAGGCTGATCCACAGCCCGATCAGGTGGGCGAACAGCACCTGGGTGTTGCCCAGCACAGAGAGCATCTCGATCGAGGTGATCGGCAGGCCGATCACACGGCCAGCCGCACCAGGCGTCTGTTGGATCTGGGCACCGAAGAAACCTGGCACCTGCTGGGAGGCCTGCACAAACAGGCTGCCGGCCAGTGACTGATAGCCAATCACCGCCAGGCTGAGGCCGACCAGATCGGCAAGCAGGCCCCGCTTGATCAATTTCGCCGTTTCGCCCTTGCTGGGCCGCACCGGTGAGTTCAGGGCCCGGCCGCAGCGCACGATCAGCCCGCTCTGCCAGATGCACCAGAGCAGCAGCAGGAAGGCCAGGGTTGTAAGCGAAATTCCCGGCCCCAGGCCCAGGGCCCGGGAGGAATTGGCCGCCAATCGGCCGCCGATGTTGTTGAACAGCAGTACGCCGACCACCACAACGGCCAGCACCACCTGGGCCCAGAGGCGTATCCAGCCCAGGCGCCGCAGGGCAGCTGCGATCAGCTGTAGGTCGAGGCGGTCAGCCATGCAGCCAGTGCCGGTTTCTGCCCCAAAGGTGCCATGGGAGGATCGATTTGGCCTGCTTTGCCTCTGGTTTCCGTAGCGTTGATACCCCTGCGATCCCCCCGGGAAGCCCGCCGGCCGTCGGCCATTGCCCTTGGCAGCTTTGATGGCCTGCACCAGGGCCACCGGCGGGTGATCGCCTCAGTGACGGATCTGCCCAATGCCGTGCCCACTGTCGTGAGTTTCTGGCCCCATCCGCGCGAAGTGCTGCATGGGGAGGCCCGGCTGCCTTTGGATCTGCCCGCTGAGAAGCTGCATCTGCTCGGGCCGCTCGGCATCCAGCAGCTCGTGCTGGTGCCCTTCACCCGCGAGTTGGCCGCCCTCAGCCCGGAGGCCTTTGTTCAGCAGGTGCTGCTGGAGCAGCTGGTAGCCAGGCGGATTGCGGTGGGGGACAACTTCCGCTTCGGTGCCGGCCGCTGCGGCGACAGCCAGACCCTGGTGGAGATCGGTCAGCGCCATGGCATTGACGTTCAGGTGCTGCCCATGCTCTGGGATGGCCAGGAGCGGGTTAGCAGCAGCCGGGTGCGTCGGGCCCTGGCGGCGGGGGATGTGGCGGAGGCCCACCGGCTTCTGGAGCGGCCGTATCGCTTCCGGGGTCGGGTGGTGCGGGGCCGGGGGCTGGGCAAGGAACTGGGTTGGCCCACCGCCAATCTGCAGGTGGATGGACGCAAGTTTCTGCCCCTTGAGGGGGTATATGCCGCGGCGGTGTCAGTGGCGGGGGGGGCGATGCTGCCGGCGGTGATGAACCTCGGCCCCCAGCCCACCGTCGATCCGCTGGCTCCCTCGGCGGTGGAGGTTCACCTGCTCGATCGCCGCATGGAGCTTGTGGGTATGGAGCTGCTGGTGCAGCCTCTGCAACTGCTGCGTCGGCAGCAGACCTTTGCGAGTTTGGAAGACCTCAGCAGCCAGATCGCGGCCGACGCCGACCGGGCCCGCGCCCTATGGGACGGGGTAGGCGTGGGTGAGACCCCAGGCGATGAAGGTAGCAATCCCGCCGAGCAGCAGAATTCCTGAGATCAGCACCAGCATCGGGTTGTCGGAGTTGGCCTTGTTCACTCCGCCCGGCTCGCCTGCCATTGGCCCCTGCGCGATGGATCCCACCCTAGACAGCCCTGCGCCTGACAACATCGACCCCTTTGCCCGGGATCGGCTGCTCGATGCCAACCTGGATCGGGCCCGGGAGGGGTTGCGGGTGCTGGAGGACTGGGCCCGTTTTGGTCTGGACCGGGGCGATCTGGTGGCCCGCACCAAGGACATGCGCCAGCGGTTGGGCCGGCTGCACCGGGATGCCTACAAATTTGCCCGGCACACAGCCACCGATCCGGCCGCCGGCCTCGGCCATCCGGCCCAGGCGGAGCGCCGCAGCCCCAGCGCCGTGGTGGGCGCCAACGCCGGCCGGGTGCAGGAGGCCCTGCGGGTGCTGGAGGAGTTTGGGCGCAGCAGCGATCCGGAGCTGGCTGAAGAGGCGGCCACCCTGCGCTACCTGATCTACGACCTGGAGGTCGATCTGCTGCAGGCCTGTCGCCTGGCTGGCATGGGCGGGCTGGGGCGGCGTGAGGCGCTTGCCAGCTGCCGGCTCTACCTGGTCACCTCCCCGGTGGCCGATCTGGAGGGGGTGGTGGCCGCCGCCCTCGGGGCCGGAGTGCGCCTGGTGCAGTACCGCGCTAAGGAGGCCGCCGGCTTCGACGATCAGCAGAAGCTCGGCCAGGCGCGCGCCCTGCGCCAGCTCTGCACCGCCCATGGCGCCCTGTTTCTGGTCAACGACCGGATCGATATCGCCATGGCGGTGGAAGCCGACGGGGTGCACCTGGGCCAAGGGGACCTGCCCCCGGCCATTGCCCGCCAGCTGCTCGGCCCCGATCGCCTGATCGGCCGCAGTACCCATGCCCTGGCCCAGTTGCAGCAGGCCGTGAGCGAGGGCTGTGACTACGTGGGGGTGGGCCCCGTGCACGCCACCCCCACCAAGCCCGGCCGTGCGCCCGTGGGCCTCGACTACGTGCGTCAGGCTGCCTCGGCCAGCCCGATTCCCTTTTTCGCCATTGGCGGGGTGGATGCCAGCAACATTGCGGCTGTGCGCGCCGCCGGGGCGGAGCGGGTGGCGGTGGTGCGGGCGATCACCGAGGCCGCCGATCCGGCTGCGGCCAGCGCCGAGCTGCTGGCGGCCCTGGAGGAGTCCAGCCCGTGATCACGCTCCAGGTGAATGGCGAACCGCGGCGCTGCACCGCCGGTCTGAACCTCGAGCAGGTGCTGGTTGAGCTCGGCTACCAGCCCCGGCTCGTGGTGGTGGAGTTCAACGGCCAGATCCTGCCCCGCCCGGCCTGGATCCGGCAGCCGGTGGTGGAATCCGACGTGCTGGAAGTGGTCACCATCGTCGGTGGGGGTTCCTAGATTTCTTCCATCTGCTTCAGGCGCCTTGGCGCAATCCAATTCCTTGCTCCGGCGTCGCCGTGCCAGCCTGCTGGTTGCGCCATTGCTGGCCCTGTCCCTGCTGCTGGCCCACCCCAGTCCCAGCTGGGCTGCCAGTGGCGGCCGGATCGGGGGCGGCAGCTTCCGCTCGGCACCATCGATGCCCCGCAGCTACGGGGGGGGGAGCTACGGCGGGGGCTTCAACGGCGGTTACAGGGGTGGTTACGGCGGAGGTGGCATCGGCTTTCCGTTCCTGATCCCCCTCTTTGGTTTTGGCGGAGGCGGCCTGTTTGGCTTCCTGGTGCTGATGGCCGTGGTGGGACTGCTGCTCAATGCCTTTCGAGGTGGTGGCGGCCAGGGGCCGGACCTGCCCATGGGACGCGGCTCAGAGCTCGGCTACGGCAGGCCGGATGGCCCCGTGACGATCAGCCAGTTGCAGGTGGGTCTGCTGGCATCGGCCCGGGAGCTGCAGAGGGATCTGCGCCGGCTTGCTGGCAGTGCTGACACCGGACGTGCGGCTGGCCTGCAGGCACTGCTGCAGGAAACCACCCTTGCCATGTTGCGTCACCCCGATCTCTGGGTTTACGCCAATGCCGAGGTGGGCCAGGTGCCCTTCGCCAGTGCCGAAGCCACCTTTAACCGCCTGTCGATGGCGGAACGCAGCAAGCTGCAGCGGGAGGTGACAACCAACGTATCCGGCCAGCGCTACAGCGATGTGACCATTGCCCCAGGGGAGAGTGATGCCAGCAGTGATTTCATCGCCGTCACCCTGCTTGTGGCCAGTCGCAATCGTCTGAATATCAAGGGGGCTGGCAGCGCCGACCAGCTGCGCGATACCCTCCAGCAACTTGGTGCCGTAGGCGCTGACGATCTGATCGCGCTTGAGGTGATCTGGCAACCTGAGGGTGCCGGCGAAGTGCTCAGTACCGAAGAGCTTCTGACTGCCTATCCCCAGCTGCAACACCTCTAGTACCCGGGCTTCCCTGGGGAGAGACCCGAACGGTTCCGGGAGCCTGATCCAGGCCCCCTTGCGGCTGCATGGCCCTGGTAGCACACTGCTGGCCGTTGCCGGTTGCGCCGATGCGAGGGAGCTGCCCAAGCTGGGTCAATACACCCGTGCTGCTCCAGGCGATCAAGCGCTATGAGCAGGGTCTGCTTCCGCGTTCGATGCAGCTCTGGTTGCAGGATCTGCTGGAGATGGATGGGCCGGCGCCTACCCCGTTGCGGCCTGGCAGTTGAGGATGCGTAGGGCAGCCATCGCTGCGCCGTAGCCATTGTCGATGTTCATCACCATCAGCCCTGGGGCGCAGCTGGCCAGCATGCCGTTCAGGGCTGCCTGACCGCCGGCGCTGACGCCGTAGCCCACCGACACCGGCACTCCGATCACCGGTTGGGGCAGCAGGCCGGCCAGCACAGTCGGCAGGGCACCCTCCATCCCTGCGCAGGCGATCAGCACTGCAGCCCTGCGCAGGGCTTCCAGCCGATTGAGCAGCCGGTGCAGCCCGGCGACACCCACATCCAGCACCAGCTCCGCTGCGATCCCGTGGCAGGCCAAGGCAAGCTGGGCTTCCGCCGCAACCTGCAGGTCACTGGTGCCGCCGCCCAGCACCGCCACCAGGCCCCGGCCGGGATCCGGTTTCGGCGGGCTGCCGGCGCAGAGGCAGCGGGCCTGGGCGTGGTGCTGTAATCGGACCTTCCTGGCCAGATTGGGCCCCAGCTCGAGTGCCACGGCATGGGCCTTTGCGGGCTCGATGCGGGTCGCCAGTGCCAGTTCACCGGCGGCATGGGTGTCGATCAGGATCCGGGAGATCTGCTCGACGCTCTTGTTTTCACCCCAGATCGCCTCCACCATCCCCAGTCGCTGACGCCGGTCCAGATCCAGCTGGTGCTCGCTGTTGCTGCTCATTGCCGCTCCCACACCAGCTCCACCACCGCAGGCGTAACCCAGAGGCTGGTGTGCTGCCTGGCCCAGTCCAACTCGGCCTCCAGGGCCTCCTGCTCGGCCCTGCTCCAGCAACCGGCAGCGGCCAGCTGGGCTGGGTAGCTGCTGAGAAAGTCCTGCAGCCAGAGTGCTTTCGGGTGATTGGTGGGTGAGCAGGCCATCAGGCTTGTGCTGTGCAACAGCCGGAAGCCGCGAGCCTCGAGCAGGGGCGGCAGCCGTTGGGCCACGTCGGCATCGCCGCCGTGGTTTCGCCAGTGGGTTATGCACCGCTGCACGAACAGGCTCAGGCTGTCGCCACGGGGATGGAGGGCGAAGGTGTCCCACCGCACGTACTCATGCATCACCAGCCGCGCCCCTGGGCGCAGGGCTTCGCCCAGCCGATCCAGCAAGGGTTCAAGCCGGGGCAGGAACATGGCTGTCCAGCGGCACCAGGCCCCATCCCAGCAGCCGGGTGCCCATGGCGCTGCGTCGGGGTCGGCCAGGTCGCAGAGCTGGCTGCGCAGCTGGGGCAGGTGGCCCACCTGCCGTTGCTGCTCGAGGTGGTTGATGAAGGCCTCCGAACTGTCGATTGCCAGTACCAGGCCGGAAGGGCCCACCCGCTCGGCCAGCTCCAGGCTGGCGAAGCCGGGCCCGCAGCCCAGATCCAGCAGCCGCTGCCCGGGGCCGAAACAGGCCCGATCCCACCCGGCGAGCATGGCGTCGCGCCAGATGGCGTGCTGGCGCTGCAGGCGCGCGCGTTCCCCGGCGTGGCAGCCGAGCACGTAGCTGGGCGCGGCGGCGCTCATGGCGTCAGCAGCTCACCCTCGAACACCAGCGGGAAGGGGTTGCCGTCGCTCTCGCCGGTGGAGGCGCGGGCCAGCTGTTCGAAGCGCTCCTGCACCGCCTGCACCTCCTGGGGCGGAATCGCCTTCCAGTGCTTCCGATTGGCCCAACGGATCAGCAGGGTGCCCTCCTCGGTGGCGGGGTCCCAGAGCAGCTGGCGATCGAGAAAGCCCTTCTGCTGGGCCAGCCAGGGCTCCCAGCTGCCCTGTTCGGCGCTGATCCAGGCCTGGCGGGCCTCGGCCGGCACCTTCAGGCGCAAGTGCTCCACCACCACCACGTCGTAGGCGCCATCGGGCTCGGTGAAGGCCGCCCGCACCGGTGCGGCATGGCTGGTCAGCAGCAGCACAAGCGTCACCCCCTGAATCAGCAGCCGGATCAGGCTAGGAACCTGGCTCCAGCGGAGGAGGCTCATGGATTCTGCAGCAGGGCCACGGCGTGGCAGGAGATGCCTTCCTCGCGCCCTTCGGCGCCCAGTTGTTCGTTGGTGGTGGCCTTTACGCCCACCTGCTCCGGCTCCAGACCCATGCGGCAGGCAATGGCGCTGCGCATCGCCTGGATATGGGGCTTGAGCTTGGGGCGTTCGGCGACGATCACTGTGTCTACGTTCACCACCCGCCAGCCCCGCTCTGCCACCAGGGCCACCACCTGATCGAGCAGGCCGAGGCTGTCTGCCCCCTGCCACTGGGGATCATCGGGCGGGAAATGCTTGCCGATGTCGCCCAGGGAAAGGGCCCCCAGCAACGCATCCATGATCGCGTGCACCAGCACGTCTGCATCGCTGTGACCATCGAGGCCCAGACCGGCGGGGTGCTCCAGCCGCTGGCCGCCAAGGATCAGGGGCCGGCCGCTCACCAGGCGGTGGATGTCGTATCCGTTGCCGATGCGCAGCTGCACGGGCTGTATAGGGAGCAGCCCTAAACCCTATCGCCAAGAACCTGCAGGCGGTTGCCCTCCCGGCCCATCACCTGCACCCCCTCGCCGGTGTGCAGGGGCCTTTCTGGCTCAAGGTTGATGGCGGCCCAGCTCTGCCCCTGCCAGCACACCCGCCCAGCGGCCTCCCCCCGGCTGAAGCCGCTGATCACCCTGGCCCGGTCGCTGTCGCCGCCTGGGGGGATGGCCCGCGGGCGGCGCTGCTTCGACCAGGCCCTCAACAACGGCAGCAGGGCCAGGGTCAGCGCTGCGAACATCGCCAGCTGGGCCAGCAACCCCAGGGCGGCTGTGGCGGCCGACAGGACTGACATCCCCAGGGCCGCCAGCACTGCGGGGAGCAGACCATCGAAATCGGCTCCCAGCCAGCTGACCCCCAGCAGAAAAAGCGCCACCAGGAACCAGCTCAGCGAGGCCATGGCAGCGGCGATGGGGGGTGGAGCAATCCGACCATGCTGCCTAGCCTGAAGCCAGTGCGCTGCCAATTCCGTGGAAGCCCTGTTCGGTCTGCCGGCTCTGGTGCTGATGGCCCTGCTGGGGGTAAGCAGCGTCAAGGTGACCAGTGGCGGCCAGTCGCGGCTGGTGGAGCGCCTCGGCAAGTACGACCGCCAGCTCCAGCCAGGACTGTCGCTGGTCATGCCTGTGCTCGAAAAGGTGGTGAGCCACGAGTCGCTCAAGGAGCGGGTGCTGGACATCCCGCCCCAGCAGTGCATCACCCG
>JAYKGS010000060.1:0-10316 GCA_035284945.1 Synechococcus sp. | reverse complement strand
CCGCCGCCCACATAGGGCAGGGCCTTGTTGACCACGTTGGGCCCGACCAGGGCGCTCGACTGGGCCTCACGAATGGCTTGTTGGAAATTGCTGCTGGCCGGCATGGCGCACCAGAGGGAAGAGACTTCCATCATCCTGACAGCGACCTTGAGGCAATGGGTGCCTTCGGGGGCAGCCGTAGGTGCGGATCTCCCCATCGCTTCCGCAACTACACCGCGAAAACCGCCACAGATGAGCCGTTTAAGCGGTGTTCAGGCCTCGGCAGCCGCTTCAGCTTCGGCAGCGGCTTCAGCTTCAGCAGCGGCCTTGGCTTCAGCAGCTGCTTCAGCTTCAGCAGCGGCCTGCTTTGCGGCCACTTCGCGGGCCTCGGCCTGCTTCTGCTTACCGAGCACCTCAGCCGCACGGACAGTCTTCTCCACCAGTCCGCCCTTCTCCAGCAGGGAGCGCACCGTGTCGGTGGGCTGGGCGCCCTGAGTCAGGCGGGAGCGGATTGCCTCGGTGTCGAGCCGGGTTTCCTTGGTGCGTGGGTTGTAGAACCCCAGCTCCTCAAGCGGACGCCCATCGCGGCGGGAGGTGCTGTTGGTGGCCACGAGGCGGAAACTCGCTTCCCGCTTCTTACCGAACCGCTTAAGGCGGAGCTTGATCATCGATGTTTTGCCGCTAGTAGGCCAAACCACAAATCTACCCGGTCGCGTGCTCAGAGCTGACCGAATCCCTTGCGTTTCTTGGCTGGTTTGGCGGCCGGTCGGGCTGGAGCTCCCGCTTGGGGCATGCCGCCGCCTCGGGTCATCTGCTGCATGAAGCCGCGCATCTTCTGAAAGTCGGCCAATACCTTGTCGACATCGGCCGGCTTGTGACCACTGCCTGCGGCGATGCGCCGGCGGCGGGAGGGCTGGGAGGCCAGCAGTTCCGGCTGCTGGCGTTCGACCTCGGTCATTGATCCGATCATCGCTTCGATCTTCTTGAGCTGCTCCTCTCCCTGCTTGAGCATGCCGTCGTCGATCCTGTTCATGCCGGGGATCAGCTTCATCAGTCCGCCGAGCGAGCCCATGCGCCTGATCATGCGCATCTGCTGCAGGAAGTCTGAGAAGTCGAAGCTGGCCTCCTGCAGCTTCTGCTGCATCCTGGCCACATCGGCCAGCTCCACCTCCTTGGTGGCCTTCTCCACCAGGGTGAGCACATCGCCCATGCCGAGGATGCGGCTGGCCATCCGTTCGGGATGGAAGGGCTGCAGAGCCTCCACTTTCTCCCCGGTGCCGATGAACTTGATCGGCGCGCCGCTCACCTTGCGGATCGAGAGGGCGGCGCCGCCGCGCGAATCGCCGTCGAGTTTGGTGAGCACTGCCCCGGTGATGCCCACCTGCTCGTGGAAGGCCCGGGTGAGCTCGGCCGCCTCCTGGCCGATCATCGAATCCACCACCAGCAGCACCTCATCGGGGGCTGCGGCTTCGCGGATCCGCACCATCTCCTCCATCATCGATTGATCGATCTGGAGCCGGCCGGCGGTGTCCACCAGCACCGTGTCAAAGCCTTCGGCCCTGGCCTTGGCGATGCCGGCAGCAGCGATTTCCTCGGGTTTGGCCCCGGTGCCCAGGCTGAACACCTCCACGCCGATCTGGCCGCCCAGGGTTTGCAGCTGCTCAATTGCGGCGGGTCGGTATACGTCCGCCCCCACCAGCAGCGCCCTGCGGCCCTGCTCCTTGAGATGGAGGCCGAGCTTGGCGGTGGCGGTAGTTTTGCCGGCGCCCTGCAGACCGGCCATCAGCACCACCGAGGGGGCTCCGGCCTGGCCGCCGGCAGCCAGGGGGGCGTTCTCGCCGCCCATGGTGTCCACCAGCTGCTCGTGCACCAACTGGATGAATTTCTGATCCGGGCTGATGCCCCGCACCACCTCGGCTCCGACTGCCCTGCGCCGCACCTCCTCAACGAATGACTCCACCACCGGCAGGCTCACGTCGGCCTCCAGCAGGGCCCGGCGCACCTGCTTGAGGGCCCCCTGCACGTTGGTTTCGGTGATTGAGGCCTGCCCCTTAAGGCTCTTGACCGCGTCCTCAAATCGCTGGGAAAGCTCTTCAAACATTGCGTTGCCGCTCAAGAAAAGGTCTCGGGCCCGGGGCCCTGCATGGAATCGATCGTAAAAACCGGAATGCCCCCGGCAGTGATGGCTCAGGGGGCCTTGCTGAAGCTGGCAACGCGCCAGACGCCCCCCTCCCGGCCGAACACATAGCGGTTGCGCAGCTGCAGTTTGGTGGGCTCTCCCTGGGGCTCACCGTTTGCATTGAGGCGTTGCTCCGCATAACTCAGGTTCACAGTGGCGGCGATTCTGTTGGTGTCCCGCTCCTCAATCGTCAGTCCGGTGATGGTTGTGGTGACGGTCAAGGTTCCGCCGCGGGCCTCGTCGGAGGCGCGCTGGGCCTCGAGCTGCCCCACCAGGCTTGAGCGGGCCAGTTGCTCCACGGGCATGGGGCTGTCCTTGCCGGCCAGCACGGCCGCCTTGGCATCGAGCCAGGCCTCCAGCAGGGCCTGGATCTGGGCTTCGCTCGGGGAGTCTGCCCGCAGGGGGATCGCCGCTGACGCCGGGGCCGCAGCTGGTTCAGGCACCGGGGCTGGTGGGGCTTGTCCCGGCGCTGGCAGGGGCGGAGGGGCGGGCTCTACAGCGATTGGGGTTGGGCTGGGTCCTTGAGCCTGGGGCCTGAAGCGCATCACCGCCGCGAGGGTCACCAGTGCCACTCCGAAGCAGACCCCCAGGAAGAGGCGCGATGGCAGTCGCAGCTTGGGCCAGCGCCAACCAGCCGACCAGGGCTCTTCCCCCTCCTCCTCCTCTTCTTCCTCTGACCCCTGCTTCAGGCCGTCAGCATCAAAATCCCGGCGTCCTGCCGCGAGCGGTTCGTTGAAGCTCCCAAAGGAGGCCTTTGGATCAGTCAGGGGCTTGTCCCAGTTCAGGGAACCGTCAGGCCGGTCCTGCTGCTCCACATAGGCCTGCACGTCCCGATCGGCGAAGTAGGCCTCCAGATCCGGATCTGCCTCCAGATCGCGGTAGCCGGGGAGGACGTCCTTGCTGAGCCAGTCGCGGCAGTAAGCACACAGCTGGGCCAGGGGGTCGGGGCTCTGCAGCTCGGCCCAGCGCTGGACCTCTGGAGGGGCTGCCTGCTTGAAGGTGGCCTGGGCTCTCCCTACGTCCCCCAGCAGAAGCGACTGACAGGCGATCAGCGGCTGGAGTCCCTGCTGGCTGCTGGCTTGGAGCCGTTGGCGGGCGGCCGCAATCCGCTCCGGTTTGCGCTGGGCGAACCCGGAGGCTGTCAGGGCTGTGCTGGCGAGAAAATCGGCGGCGGGGGAGTTGGGCGCCCAGCGGGTGAATATGTCGATCTGCTCCTGAACGGTGAGGAAGGTGCGGATCTGCTTGAAGAAGGCCTGGAATTCCTCCGGTCCCATGCCGGGGTCTGAGAGGCCCTCCAGGCCGCCGCGGAGCTTGACCAGCTCCTCCAGCAGAGCAAGCCCCTCCGCACGCTCGGCCTGGGCCGTGAGGTTGCGGCTGAGCAGGTCGAGCACCCGATAGGGGCGCAATCCATCGAGTTTGTCTTCCAGCTGCTGGCGGATGGCGGGCTGCTGGCCCTTGCGCTGCAGAAGCTGCAGGCCCTTCTGAAGGGTCCGGGCGGCGCATTCATAACGCCGCTGCCGGTGCAGGTCTGCGGCGGCAGCAAGGCAGGAAAGGCCCGCCAGAATGGCCAGATCTTCATCGCGACTGTTGCCGAGAATGGGTGCCCGAGGTGGTTCCAGGGCACCGCAGACCAGCTCGAAACACTCCTGGGCCTGGCCAGCTTCAAGCAGCAGCAGCAGCCCTGCCACCTCCATGCTGGGCGAGACATCCAGAGCAGGCAGCTTCAGCTGGCTGCCCGTTGCAAGGGCAGTCAGATCTGTTTCGTAGGCCTCTCGCCTGTTTGCATCGCTGAGCAGGTCGGCACTGGTCCTGAGCAGCTCTTCCCTGGCCTTCAGGGTGTCCTGGGTCAATCCATGTTCCGGGGGGCGGTCGATCCGCTGCTGCAGGGTGAGCAGCAAGGACTGCAGGTCGCAGGTCGGGCTGACTCCGAGCAACCGGAAGTGATCGATCGGCAGTTCCAATCCGGGCCCGTCGGTGTGGCTGACTTTAGGCAGGGCAAGACCTTCTGGCGCCGATTGTCAGGCCTGCTGCAGCAGCACCTCCTAAAGTCATCCCCAAAAGAGAGGCGCACATATGGGCAACGAGATCGCTGCAGTACCTGGAGCGGCTGCAAGCGGAGCGCCCGCCTGTTCCGCCGACACCACAAGCCTGGTCGGTGCCCATGCCGAGCGCCTGGAGAATCTCTATCCATCAGTGCCCGCCACGGTGACTCGCGAGGAGGGCCTAATGCTCTACCGCGACATGACCCTGGGCCGGCGCTTTGAAGACAAGTGCGCCGAGATGTACTACCGGGGCAAGATGTTTGGCTTCGTGCACCTTTACAACGGTCAGGAGGCCGTCAGCACCGGGGTTATCAAGGCGATGAGGCTTCAGCACGACTGGTTCTGCAGCACCTACCGCGACCACGTGCATGCCCTCAGCTGCGGCGTGCCGGCCCGGGAGGTGATGAGCGAGCTGTTCGGCAAGGAAACCGGCTGCAGCAAGGGTCGTGGGGGTTCCATGCACCTGTTCTCCAGGGAACACCACCTGCTGGGCGGCTACGCCTTCATCGGTGAGGGAATCCCGGTGGCCCTCGGGGCAGCCTTCACCAGCCGCTACAAGCGCGATGCCCTCGGCGATGCCTCCAGTGATGCGGTCACGGCGGCCTTCTTCGGCGACGGTACCTGCAACATCGGCCAGTTCTACGAGTGCCTGAACATGGCGGCCCTCTGGAAGCTGCCGATCCTGTTCGTGGTGGAGAACAACAAGTGGGCCATCGGCATGGACCACAACCGTGCCACCAGTGATCCGGAGATCTGGCGTAAGGCGGCCGCCTTCGGCATGGCCGGCGAGGAGGTGGATGGCATGGATGTGCTGGCGGTGCGCGCCGCCGCCCAGCGCGCCATCGAGCGGGCCAGGGCCGGGGAGGGCCCGACCCTGCTGGAGTGCCTCACCTACCGATTCCGCGGCCACTCCCTGGCTGATCCCGACGAGCTGCGGGCTGCAGCGGAGAAGGAGTTCTGGGCCAAACGGGATCCGATCAAGGCTCTGGCAGCCCGTCTGATCGAGCAGGGCCTAGCCTCAGCCGAGGAGCTGAAGGCGATTGAGCAGGCGATCGATGCCGAGGTGGCGGACTGCGTTGAGTTCGCCCTCTCCGCGCCGGAGCCCAAGCCCGAAGAGCTGACCCACTACATCTGGGCTGAAGACTGAGCGGAGTCTCCACCCAGGGTCTCAGAGGTTGGCGGGAATCCGCCTGGTCATGTTGCGCAGTTTGCGCAAAGCCTTGAGCTCCACCTGGCGGACCCTTTCCCGCGATACATCAAGTTGACGGCCGATTTCGGCCAGGGTGTGGCGCTGTTCACCTTCGAGGCCGAAGCGCAGCTGAAGCACCTGGCGTTCCTGGTCGCTGAGATGGCTCAACCAGCGCTCCAGCTGCTCCTGGTGCATGCCCCGCTCCACCCGCTCCAGGGGCTCCTCCCCAGAGGAGTCGGCAATCAGGTCCCCCAGGAAGCTGCGGCCCTCATCGCCATTCACAGGTGCATCCAGGCTGGAAGTGGTGAGGGATTGGCTGAGCAGGCCGTCGAGCTCTTCGATGGGCATGGCCATTGCCTCGGCGATTTCCTGGCGGTTGGGCATGGCGCCCAGTTTGTGGGCCAGATCCAGGCTTACCTTGCGAATCGCAGTGAGCCTCTCACTGAGGTGCACCGGCAGGCGGATAGTGCGGGACTGGCAGGCGATCGCCCGGGTCATGCTCTGGCGAATCCACCAGAAGGCATAGGTGGAAAATTTGTAGCCGCGGGTGGGGTCGAATTTTTCCACGGCCCGCTCGAGTCCGAGGGATCCTTCCTGAATCAGATCAAGTAGTTCGAGGCCCTTGCCTTGATACTTTTTTGCAACGCTGACGACCAGGCGCAGGTTCGCTTTCATCATGCGTTGTTTGGAACGCTTGCCAATGCGAATCAACTTGTTTTCGTGATCAGTGAAGTCTCTTGATATCTCTTCGGCTTCCTCAAGCAGGCGCATCATTGTCTGCACCTGATTGCCCAGCTCTATCTCTTCGGCGGGGGTCAGGAGCGGCTCGCGTCCGATGGTTGCCAGATACCAGGTGATGGGGTCGCCGCTTCGTCGCCTGGTGCCTTCGCCGACCCTCTGGAGCGATGTGGTCATTTTGATCACTGAGAGAGGGAGCATTGAATATGTAAGCAAATTCCCCGAAAACGGTGTGTTTTCGGCAACCCTTTAGCTTTCAATTGCAAAACAACACATGCTTCCTGGTGTTGTATTCAGCACAATCGGGCCAGTTGCTCCGCCACGGCCATCGGGCTGGCGGCACCGTTCTGGCCGCCTGGGCTGAGCAGGAGCCCTGCCTGGGCGTGGGCCAGGCTTGCGCCCGCCAGCCAAACGGCATCAGCGGCGCCTGTGGCTGCCATGGCCATGGCCCCCACCCCGGCGACATGGCCGGCGAGTACGTCCCCCAGCCCCGCCCGGGCGCTGCTTGGGCTGGCTTCGAGCAGCTGCCAGCGGCGGCCATCGGGTGCGGCTATGCCGCTGCGGGCTCCCTTCAGCAGCACACAGGCTCCACTGGCCCTGGCCGCTTCGCCCGCAGCTTCGAGACAGGCAGGGGCAGGGTGGGCACTGAGCTCGGGGAACAGGCGGCGAAATTCGCCGGGGTGGGGCGTGAGCCAGGTGGGTCCCTGGCGCTGCTGCAGCCAGGCGGAGGCGCTGAAGTCCAGCCCCAGGCTCGCCAGGTTGCTCAGCCGGTTGAGGCCGTCTGCATCGAGCACCAGCAGCCCAGGCCAGGCAAGCAGCTTTTGCCAGAAGCCGCCCTCCTGCGACGCGGCGGTAGGGCCGATGCCGGGCCCGATCAGCAGGGCATCCAGTCGCTGGCAGTTGGGCGCGATGGGGAGATCCAGGCACAGGTTTCCCTGGGCATCGCAAGGGAGGGTCTGGCTGACCACCACATGGGGATGTCGCTGCCAGAGGTCATTGGCCAGGCTGGCGGGCAAGGCAGCATGCAGGCTGCCGCAGCCGCTGCTGCTGGCTCCGGCCAGGGCCAGGCTGGCGGCTCCCCGGAAAGCCTCGCTTCCGGCTATCACCAGCAGCCGGCCCCGCTGGTATTTGCTGGCCGCCGGATCCAGGGGCGGCCTGGGCCTTCCGGCCAGATCCCGCTCACCCAGCCCCAACGGGGTCTGGCCTGGCAGGGTGTCCAGCAGGGCCTTGGGCAGTCCCAGATCAATTCGCTCCAGTTCCCCCACAGCTGCCAGGGCCTGGTCCTGCACCAGTCCGGTCTTGACCAACCCAATGGCGTAGGTGGTGATGGCCTGGGGCCGCATCGGCCCTGTGGCCCTGCCGCTGTCGGCACAGAGGCCCGTGGGCACATCCACCGCCACCAGGGCCTGGGGGCGGTGGAGTTGGCGAGCCTCCAACAGCGTTTCGATCGCGGCGCCTGGGGCCCGATGTTGGCCGATGCCCAGCAGGGCATCGATCCAGAGCACGCTCCCGTTCGGATCAGGCGTTTGGCTGAGTCGTTGGATGCCCAGCCACAGGCAGTGGCGCAGGTGCGCCTCGGTAAGTGGCTTGTGGCGTTCAAAAGGGCTCCAGATAGTGGTTGTCACTCCCGCCAGGTGCAGTTCGCGCGCTACCACCAGGCCATCGCCGCCGTTATGACCAGGCCCCACCAGCACCAGGGCACCGTGGCGGGCCATAAGGTCGCCATGTTGTTCCAATAGCTTTCGGCTCAGGGCCAGGGCCGCCTTTTCCATCAGGGCTGCCACCGGCATCCCGCTGCTGAACAGCTGCTCCTCCAGGGCAGCCATCTCGGCGCTGGTCACCAGCAGATGGGCGCCATCACGGTGGGGCCAGACGGCAGGGGGAATGGCTTGCACGGGCAGGTTCCGCAGCGGATAGGGGCGCAGTTTCATGATGGAACGGTTGGCGCCCCGCTACCCGAAGCCACGCCGTTCTGCCCGGTTCTCCGTCTTGTCCGCCATCCCCACCGCTGACACCGCCGCGATCGCGAATCCCGCCTCCCCAGCCTCGGCCTGCACCCCTGCCGGCGCCCGGGCCCTGGAGCGGCTGCGGGCCTGGCCAGGGGAGCATCGGGTGGCGGTGGGGCTCTCCGGCGGGGTGGACAGCTCGCTCACGGCGGCCCTGCTGGTGGAGGCCGGCTGGCAGGTGGAGGGGCTCACCCTCTGGCTGATGAGCGGCAAGGGCGCCTGCTGCGCCGAGGGGCTGGTGGATGCGGCCGGCATCTGCGAGCAGCTTGGCGTTCCCCACCACGTGGTGGATTTCCGCGCCCATTTCAAAGAGCAGATCGTGGATTTTCTGCTGCAGGGCTACGGCGCCGGGATCACCCCCCTGCCCTGCTCCCGCTGCAACCGGGAGGTGAAATTCGGCCCGATGCTGGCCTGGGCAGAAGCCGAGCGGGGGATCGGTCGGATCGCCACCGGCCACTACGCCCGCGTGCGCCACGGCGACCTGAGTGACAACGGCCGCCACCAGCTGCTGCGCGGCCTCGATGGCCAGAAGGACCAGAGCTATTTTCTCTACGACCTGCCCCAGGAGGCCCTGGGCCGGCTGGTGTTCCCCCTGGGCGAACTCATCAAGGCCGACACCCGCGCCGAAGCCGAGCGCCACGGGCTGCGCACGGCCCACAAGCCAGAGAGCCAGGATCTCTGCCTGGCCGATCACCACGGCTCGATGAAGGCGTTTCTGGATGCCTACCTGCCGCCGCGCCAGGGCCAGATCGTGCTCGCTGACGGCACGGTCGTGGGGGAGCACGACGGTATCGAGCACTTCACCATCGGCCAGCGCAAAGGCCTGGGTGTGGCCTGGAGCGAGCCGTTGCACGTGGTGCGCCTCGATGGGGCCATGAACCGGGTGGTGGTGGCACCTCGGGCCGAGGCGGCCTGCGGCCAGGCCCTGGTAGGGGCGGTGAACTGGGTGTCGATCGCGCCGCCGCAGCAGTCCCTGGCTGTGGAGGTGCAGGTGCGCTACCGCAGCGACCCCGAGCGCGCCTGGCTGACGCCCCTGCCCGCCAGCGACGCCGACCGGGCGGCCCAGCGGCCCCACCGCTGCCGGCTGGAGTTCGCCGAGCCGCAGTTCTCGATCACGCCGGGGCAGGCGGCGGTGTTCTACGCCGGCGAGGTGCTGCTGGGGGGAGGGCTGATCCAGCCGCACCACCTCGGCTGAGATCACCAGTAGGGGTCGCTGGCCAGCTCCACCGTGAGCTCGCCGCTGCGGCTCGGGGGCACCGCTGCGATGCAGGCCCGCACGGTGCGGCCGTTCACCTCGATCTCGCAGGCGCCGCAGCTGCCGCCCAGGCAGCCTGTGGGGATCGCAAAACCGGCTGCCTGGGCCGCCGCCAGCCATCCACTGCCCGGCGCGGCCGTGGTGCGGTTGCCGTTCGGCCAGTGGATGGCTACGGGTTCACGGCCCATGGGTTCAGGGGGTGAGAAGGGGGTTGAGGTTCACGTGCCGCTCGAAGGCGTCGGCGAGGCGATCCAGCAGGGCATCCCGCTGGCGGCTGTGGTGGGGTTGCTGTTCGCCTAGCAATGGCAACCCGCGCCGTTGGCGCAGCTGGTTGAGCCAGCGCCGCCGCCAGGGGCCGTTGTCAAACACCCCGTGCAGATAGGTGCCGGCCACGTTCCCCCGCACCCAGCCCAGCCCGTGGTCGGCGCACAGAGCTGGGCAGAACTCGAGGGCCGTGCTGCTGCCGCGGTGCAACTCAAACCCCTCGATCTGGAGGGGGGCGCCATTGCCCAGGGCAGGCCAGAGGACCCGGCTGCGGCGTTGGCGCAGGGCCTTGCCGGCGCCGAACACGGTGCGCAGCGGCAGCAGGTTGAGGCCGGCGGCCTGGGTTGAGCCGTTGCTACTGCCCTCCAGCCCCTCGGGGTCGCTGAGTTCCCGGCCCAGCAACTGCAGCCCGCCGCAGATACCGAACACCTGGCCGCCGCTCGCCACATAGGCCCGCAGGGCCCCGTCCAGGCCGCAGGCTTCCAGGCTCGCCAGATCGCCCAGCGTCTGCTTGCTGCCGGGCACCACCACCGCATCGGGCGCTCCCAGCTCCTCGCCTGGTGCCACCCAGCGCAACTGCACGGTGGGTTCGGCCTCGAGCGGATCGAGATCGGAGAAGTTGCTCAATGAGGGCAGCTTGAGTACGGCGATCTCGAGCTCGGCG
>JAYKGS010000059.1:0-8799 GCA_035284945.1 Synechococcus sp. | reverse complement strand
CGGGAAGCCGCAAGGGCCTGCCCTATGCCTATGTGGCCATCCACGACGTGCACCATGTGATCGGCGGCTACGCCACCGATCCCGACGGCGAACTGCAGGTGCTGGGCTTCACGATGGGCCTGTTCCCGGACCACGCCCTGCTGATTGCCCTGCCGGCCCTGTTGCAGTTCCAGATGGGCATCGCCGATCCCCTGGCGGGAAGCGTGGCGCCCAAACTGAAGGATCAGCTCGATGCCCCGGCCTTCGCCCGGGCCCTACAGCGCGGAGCAGCCACCACCGGGCCGATCCGCGATTTCCATTGGGATTTCTGGCCCTGGATCGACCGCCCCCTGGCGGACGTGCGGCGCGAACTCAACGTGCTGGAGGCAAGCGGCAAAACGCTGGGAAATTAGAAAGCCAGTGAACTAGGTCGCAAACCAGATTGCTGCTGCCATGGAACACGTCATCGGCGCTGCCTAGGATCCGGCCCATTACGAGGCCCATTGCCGCGCTCGATGCCCACCGCCGCAGAAAAAGCTGCCGAAAAAGCTGCCGAAACAGCCGAGGTCAAGACCTACTTCGAGAGCACCGGCTTCGATCGCTGGAACCGCATCTACAGCACGTCTGACGACGTCAACAAGGTGCAGCGCAACATCCGCATCGGCCACCAGAAGACCGTTGACAACGTGCTGGCCTGGCTGCAGGAGCAGGGCGGATTAGAGAGCCGCAGCTTCTGTGATGCCGGCTGCGGCGTCGGCAGCCTGACGCTGCCTTTGGCCCAGCTGGGCGCTGGCTCGATCGCCGCCTCCGACCTCTCCGCTGCGATGGTGCAAGAGGCCGAACGCCGCGCTGGTGAGCTAGGCCTCAAGCCCGGCCAGATCAGCTTTCTGGCCTCGGATCTGGAGAGCCTGGAGGGTCGCTACGACACGGTGATCTGCCTGGATGTATTCATCCACTACCCCCAGGCCCCCGCCGAGGAGATGGTGCGGCACCTGGCGGAGCTGGCCGAACGGCACCTGATCGTGAGCTTCGCTCCCTACACGCCCCTGCTGGCCCTGCTCAAGGGCATCGGCCAGCTGTTCCCCGGCCCCAGCAAGACCACCCGGGCCTACACCCTGCGGGAGGCCGGCATCGTGGCCGCGGCCGAGGCAGCTGGCTTCCGCCCCGTGCGCCGCAGTCTCAACCAGGCGCCCTTCTACTTCTCAAGGCTGCTCGCCTTCGAGCGGGGCTGACTGGTCGCACCTTCCGACCAGCGCGACCTAGGTCGCCCGCACCACCCGAAAGGTGAGGTTGAGCCGCTCCTGCTGCAGCCGCAGGCGCCTGGGCAGGGCGTGCTGCCACCACAGCTGGGTGGGGGGCTCCATCAGCAGCAGATCGCCGCTTTGCAAAGGGAGGTTGAACGGGGTGCAGCCTGGCCTTGTTGACGTGCCGTAACCCTCAGGCGGCAGGCCCACGGGACGGCGCGGGCTGGGCTGGGGCCGCAGGCGGAAATCACGGGGTGCGCCGAGGCTGAGCGAGGCGATCGGGGCGGCGCCATCTAGCTCGGGTTCGTCGTCTGCGTGCCAGCCCATGGCATCACGGCCGTCGCGGTAGCGGTTGAGCAGCAGGGAATTGAAGTGCCAACCCGTGAGCTCCTGCAGAACCCGGCGCAGCTCGGCGGTGGCCGGCGACCATGGCTCGATCGCGTTGGCCAGGCCGCTGTAGCGGTAGCCGCAACCCGGATCGGCCATCCAGCAGGTGAGCCGCGGCAGCAGGTGACGGCGGCCATAGAGGGTGATCGCCTCCTGCTTCCAGGGCACCTCGTCCCGCAGCGCCGCGAGAAGCTCGGCCGCCCGGGCCTGGGTCAGCCAGGCGGACCAGTGGCGCAGTCGCAGGCCGGGCCGCTCGATCAGGCGCTCAGCCATCGGCAACCCCAGCCCCGTCGGCCTCGGCCCGCAGCTCCAGGGGCAGGGGCGCCTCCAGCCGCCAAGGCTCCCCTTCCGGCCGCCACAGCAGGAGCCGATGGGCGTGGAGGCGGTAGCCCCCATCGCCTGGCAGGGCATCGGGCCGGGCCTGCCCACCCAGCCCATAGAGGGGGTCCCCCAGCAGAGGGGCACCGGCGGCGGCGAGGTGAATGCGGATCTGGTGGGGGCGACCTGTGTGGATGGCGACCGCCACCAGCCAAGCCCCCGCCCGGCGCTGCACCAGGGTGACCTCGCTGCAAGCCGCCAGGGCCCCAGGGGCGCCGGATGGCGCCGCCCCCCAGAGGCGGCCCAATAGCGGGTGGGAAGACAGACCGATGGGCGTGGTGAGCCGCAGCCCCTGCCCAGGCTCCAGCGCCAGCAAGGGGGAAGCGGGGGCCGGGGGCGCAATCAGGGCCCGGTAGGTCTTGTTGCAGGGCCGGGCGGCGGCTGGATCGCTGCCCGCGGCGGTGCTGTCGCGAAGCTGGGCGCTGAGCCAGGCGCGGGTGGCGGCGCGGCGCGCGCACACCAGCAGGCCCGAGGTGAAGCGGCCCAGGCGATGCACGGGCCGGGCCGCCGGCCAGCGCAGTTCCAGCTGGGCCAGCAGGGTGTGCTCGAGGAAGCCACCGGCCGGCAGCACCGGCAGGCCACTGGGCTTGTCGCACACCAGCAGGTCGCCGTCGTCGAACAGGGGGCCTGGCAACACCGGCACGGCGGGCTCCTGCCAGGGGGGCCGATGCCAGATCAGCTGATCCCCGGCTGCAAGGGCAACATCGGCCTGGAGCCTCTGGCCGTTCCTGCAGATCTCACCGGCGGCGAGCCGTTGGCGCCACACCTGGGCTGCGGAGTGGCCATAGCGGGAGGCGTAAAAGGCGCTGATCAACCGGCCCCCATCCCCAAGGCCAACACGGTCGCGGTAGGCATGGCCCCGATTCAACCCAGCGGGAAGCTCGGTCCCCAAGGCTGATCAGTCCACCAGACCGTGCTCGAGGGCGTAGCGCACCAGTTCGGTGCGGCTGGCGGTGCCGGTTTTGATGAACAGCCGGCTCACATACTTCTCCACATTACGGATCGAGGTCTCCAGCCGGCGGGCGATCTCCTTGTTCATCAACCCCTCGGCCACCAGCTGCAACACACTGGCCTCCCGGGGCGTGAACCCATGCTCGGGAGCACCCAGCGGCTTTTTGGCGCCGCCGGTGGCGAGCAGGGAGCGGATTTCGGTGATCTGCTTGGACAGCTGGCCGATGTCGGCGTCGGCAAAGCGGGCGGCTTCGGCCAGCAGGCGCTGTTGACGGTTGACAACGTTGTTGACCCGGGCCACCAATTCATCGGGGTCGAAGGGCTTGGGGATGTAGTCGTCGCAGCCGGCCTGGAAGCCGGTGACGCGATCGGCCGTCATGCCCTTGGCGGTGAGAAAGATCACCGGAGTGCCGCCCAGGCGCTCATCGGCCCGCAGCTTCTTGAGTAGGCCGTAACCATCGAGGCGGGGCATCATCAGATCGCTGAGGATGACGTCGGGCAGCATCTCCTGGGCCATGGCCCAGCCCTCCTCCCCGTCAACTGCGGTTGTCACCGCAAAGCCCTCATCCTCCAGATAGGCCTTGACGGCCGTGCGCAAGCCGGGCTCATCGTCCACCAGCAACAGGCGCACGGGCGTGGCCGGGGTTTCGGGGGCCGGGGAGGGGGCAGGATCAACAGTCATAGCAACCAGTCTGCAGGCGGTCAGCGGGAGCGTCCAGGCACGGCCTGCTCGGATTCCCGCAGGGTGCCGCTGTAACCCAGCTGGCGGGCCAGGGCCGCCAGGGTGGCCGGGTCCTTGCCGGCCTGCTCGGGGAAACAGGTGGCCCACCACACCAGATGGTCGATGCGGTTCGCCGGGGTGATTGCCCCGCCTGGGTTGAGCTCCCGCACGTAGAGATTGGTGCCGTCGCTGGTCACCCGCAGCGGCGCAGCACGGGTGCAGCGAATTGTTTCGCTGCGGACCCTGACGGAATTTGGCTGCTCATCCCAGAACTTGATCCGCCACAGACCAGGATCGACGGGATCTGCCACCGCCCCATATACCCCGATGGCCTGCTTGCCGCCCAGGCCGGGACGCTCCTGCAGCAGGATCAGCCCGGCCGGCCGGGCGTTCTCGGGCCGCACCCCGCCACCCTCGGCCCACACCGGCTGGGCCAGCAGGGCCGCCAGGGCCCCCAGAGTGATGATCCTGGTTGGCAACATGGGGCCCTGCACGCAGCTCCATGCTGGCCTACCTCGACCACCACGCCACCACGCCCTGCGATCCGGCGGTGGTGGCCGCGATGGCGCCCTGGTGGAGCGAGCAGTTCGCCAACCCCGACAGCCGCCTCTACCGCCCCGCCCTGCAGGCCGCCGCCGCCGTGGAGCGGGCCCGGGGCCAGCTGGCCCAATGCCTGGGCGCTCTCCCGGAGGCGGTGATCCTCACCAGCGGCGCCACCGAGGCCAACAACCTGGCCCTCAAGGGAACCTGCGAGCTGGCCCTGGAACAGGGCCAGCCCCGGCGGCGGCTGCTGAGCCTGGTCAGTGAGCACCGGGCCGTGCTCGACCCCCTGGCCTATCTGGACCGCCACGGCTTTCCGGTGCAGCTGCTGCCGGTGGAGAGCGATGGCCTGGTGGATCTGGCCCGACTCGAGGCGGCCCTGGACGACGACGTGCTGCTGCTCAGCGTCATGGCCGCCAACAACGAGATCGGCGTGCTCCAGCCCCTGGCAGCGATCGCCGCCCTCTGCCAGCGCCGCGGCGTGCTGCTGCACGTCGACGGGGCCCAGGCGGCGGGCCACATCCCCCTGGCGATGGCGGAGCTGGGCATCGACCTGCTCAGCCTCAGCGGCCACAAGTTTTACGGGCCCAAGGGGGTGGGCGCCCTGCTGGTGCGGCCAGGACTGGGCCTGGCGCCCCAGCTGCACGGCGGAGGCCAGCAGGACGGGCGTCGGGCCGGCACCCTGGCTGTGCCCCTGATCGTGGGGCTGGGACAGGCGCTTGTGCTGGCCGAGGCTGACCGGGCCGACCGGGTCGCCCGCCTTGGGGCCCTGCGCGACCAGCTCTGGGCCGGACTGCAGCGGCTGGGGGGGGTGAAGCTCAACGGCTGCCTGTGCCCCAGGCTGGCCCACAACCTCAACGTCACCGTGGAGGGCGTGGACGGCCAGCAGCTGCACCAGTTACTGCGCCGCCAGCTGGCGGTGAGCAGCGGCTCAGCCTGCAGCCAGGGCTCCCCTTCCCACGTGCTGGCTGCCCTGGGCCGCTCCCGCCAGCAGGCTGCCGCCTCGATCCGCTTCGGGCTCGGCCGCAGCACCAGCAGCGCTGACATCGCCAGAGCGCTCGAAGCGGTGGGCCAGGGATTGGCCGAGCTTCGGCTCCGACCATCGGCCCCACCTTCAACCTGAAGCAGTCATCAAACCCTTACGGGCCGGATGCGCATCGCTGTCTCCATCGCTACTGTTCGGCGTAATTACTTCCCGTCATGACGTTCACTCCCGCTGGCGGCAGCCTCCGTGTGCTCCAGGCAGTCGAAGACGGCTGGAGCGCCTTCTGTCGGGCCCCCTGGGTGTTTCTGCTGTTCGAAGCCCTCTCCGGGGTGATCCTGCTGCCGTTTGCAGCCCTCAGCGCAGTGGGCGGCGCCCGCCTGGCCGAAGTCGAGGAGCTGATGGTGGTGCACCCCATCGGTGCCTGGATGGCCCTGATCGTCGGCGTGATCGGCTACGTGATCGTCGCCCTCTGGACCGTTGTCGGCCTGACCCGCGGCGCCTGGCTGAGCCTGGAGGGGCGCAAGCCCTGCTTCGCCGACTTCACTCGCTGGGACCGCCCCGCCAGCGCCCGCCTGCTGGGTTCGCTCGTGCTGCTGGCGATCCTGGTGGCCGTTGCAGGAGCCATCGCCGCCCTGATCGGTGCCGGTCTGGGCAAGATCAATGGGGCCCTTGCCGTGATCCCGGCGATTGTGGTGGCCATTTTCTTCCTCTGGCTGCTGATCACCCAGAAATTTCTGATCCAGGTGTCCCTGCTGGGCACCCCCAATGCCACCGGCACGATCGGAGCGGGCGTGAAGGGGGTGAACCCCAGCTGGTGGATGGTGCTCTGGCTGGGCATTGTCGAAGGGGTGATCCACTCGATTGCCGCCCTGTTCAGCTATGGAGGCCTGCTGGTCGTTGTGCCCCTGGTGCTGTGCATCTCCACAGCCGCCTACCGCCAGCTGTTCGGCAGCGAAGACCGCACCGGTCTGCTGGGCTGATCCTCATGGGTCCGGCCAGCCTGGACGCCGTCGGGCGATCCGCAAGCGGGCGCTGCGGCTGCGGGGGTTAGCTTCGATCTCCCCATCACTGGCCTGGATCGGCTTGCGGGTGAGCCGCTCCAGTCGCCCATCGGCCGAAAAGGCGGTCTTAACCAGCCTGTCTTCCAGTGAGTGAAAGCTGATGATCGCCAGCAGCCCCCCGGGCACCAGCCAGTCTGGAGCTTGGAGCAACAACCGCTCCAACACCCCCAGTTCGTCATTGACGGCGATGCGCAGGGCCTGGAAGGTGCGGGTGGCTGGGTGGATGCGGCCCCGGCGCGCAGCCGGCGCATAGCAACCGGCCACCAGATAGGCGAGTGCGGCCGTGTCACGGGCGGCGGGCTCTGCAGGGACGGTGTCAGTCGCCACCCAGGGCCCCTGCTGCTTGATCCGCCGGGCGATGCGCCGCGACAGACGCTCCTCTCCATAGGTGTGGATCAGGTCGGCCAGGGCACCCTCATCAAGTCGATCGATCAGCTCTCCGGCGGTCTCACCGGCCTCAGGGTTCATGCGCATGTCCAGCGGGCCTGCCAACCGGAAGCTGAAGCCCCGCCCAGCCCCTTCCAGCTGGGGGCTGCTCACCCCGAGGTCGGCCAGCACCGCCACGGCCGGCTCGGCCGGAGAGTAGTCGGCAAAGTTTGAGGCCACGATCGTGACGCGATCCCCAAACGGGGCGAGGCGCGCGGCGGCGGCGGCACGGGCACTCGGATCCTGATCAAGCCCCACCAGGCGCAGGCCGGGGTTGGCCTGCAGCAGCAAGGCGCTGTGGCCGCCACCGCCGAGGGTGCAATCGATCAGCACCCCTTCCAGCTCGGTAAGGCTCTCCAGCAGCGGCTGGGCAAGCACCGGCAGGTGAACAAAAGCATCGCCCCCAGACTCAGCCATGGGCTGCCGCTGTGGGCAGCAGCCAACGGGCCAGCCGCTCCCCCCAGGCTGCTCGCTGCCTGGCCAGCCAGGATTCACGGTGGCGAAACTGGCGGCAGAGGACAGCCAGCTCCTGTTCCAGCTCGGGATGGCCGAGGGCCTCCAGCAGGGTCCTCAGCAGGCCCAGCTCGGCCGTTTGCCCCTCCCCATCGGCCGCCGCGAACAGGCAGTAGCAGCGAGCCACCGCCAGGCGGTGGGAGCCATCCCCAAGGGCGGCCAGACCCGCACCGATGCGGCTCAGGTCGGGACTGTCCCGCATGTTGATGCTGCGCAGCTGGCTATCTGAGAGCTTTAACCGCGCCAGACATGCCCGATAGAGCTCCCATTCCTGCTGGCCAAAGTGGCCATCGGCCAGGCTCAGGGCCAGGGCACCCTGCACGATCACCAGGCCCTGGTCGTTGGCCTGAACGGCGGGGGGCAGGGCCGATTCGAGGCTGCTGAGCAACCGTTGGCGCACCCGGGCGGCACGAAGCAGACTCGGGGCCAGCAGCCAGGCAGACAGAGCCCCTGCCGGTCTGGCCAGCAGGCGGTGCAGCGCAGTGGGTTGTCGCCGGGCCATGGATGAGCTGCGACGGAAATCCGATCAACCTTAGGAAGCCTTACTGAGTGGCCTCAATGTTTCCTAAGCTTGAGTTGATGCCCTACGGACCCCGGCCCCATGACGCAGCTGGAAACGCGCACGGAGCCGATGGTGGTCAACTTCGGCCCGCACCACCCCTCAATGCATGGGGTGCTGCGGCTGGTCGTTACCCTCGACGGTGAGGACGTGGTGGACTGCGAGCCGGTGATCGGCTACCTGCACCGCGGCATGGAGAAAATCGCCGAAAACCGCACGAATGTGATGTTCGTGCCCTACGTGAGTCGCATGGACTATGCGGCCGGCATGTTCTACGAGGCAGTAGTGGTGAACGCCCCCGAGCGCCTGGCCGATGTGCCGGTGCCCAAACGGGCCAGCTACATCCGGGTACTGATGCTGGAACTGAACCGCATCGCCAACCACCTGCTCTGGCTTGGCCCCTTCCTGGCGGATGTGGGCGCCCAGACGCCATTTTTCTATATCTTCCGCGAGCGGGAGATGATCTACGACCTCTGGGAGGCGGCCACCGGCCAGCGGCTGATCAACAACAACTTTTTCCGCATCGGTGGCGTGGCGGCCGATCTGCCCTACGGCTGGCTGGAGAAGTGTCTCGACTTCTGTGACTGGTTCGGCCCCAAGATCGACGAGTACGAAAAGCTGATTACCAATAACCCGATCTTCCGTCGCCGCATCGAGGGTCTGGGAGTGATCAGCCGGGAGATGGCCATCAACTGGAGCCTCTCGGGCCCGATGCTGCGGGCCTCAGGCGTTCCCTGGGACCTGCGCAAGGTGGATCACTACGAGTGCTACGACGACTTCGACTGGGATGTGGCCTGGCAGAAGGAGGGTGACTGCTACGCCCGCTACCGGGTCCGGATCCAGGAGATGCGCGAATCCCTGAAAATCCTGCGTCAGGCCTGCGCCATGATTCCCGGTGGCCCCACCGAGAATCTGGAAGCCCGCCGGATGGCCGAAGGCAAGGGCGGTGAATTCTCCGGCTTCGACTATCAATACGTGGCCAAGAAGGTGGCCCCCACCTTCAAGATTCCCGAAGGAGAGCTCTACACCCGGCTGGAATCGGGCAAGGGAGAGAT
>JAYKGS010000058.1:0-7059 GCA_035284945.1 Synechococcus sp. | reverse complement strand
CCGTCGCGGTAGTAGGCGAAGGCCTCCTTGGCGCGCCGGTTGGTGGGCAGCACCTTGAGGATCAGGTCGGCCATCACCGTGAAGCTCTTGTCGATGAAGTTGTCGTTGCGTTGGGAGCGGGGCACGGTGGTGGAAAAGGGCTCGAAGCTACCCATCCTGGCCGATCTCCCTAGCCTGGGTGGATCCCAACCCCCGCCCGCCTTGGCCTTGCTGCAGGAGACCCCCCTGCTGGAGCCCCTCCTCCTCGAAATAGATGGGATGAAGTGCGGTGGCTGCGTACAGGCGGTGGAGCAGCGCCTGCTGGGCCAGCCCGGGGTGCGCCAGGCCAGCGTCAACCTGCTCACCCGCACCGCCTGGGTGGATGTGGTTTCAGCGGAGGCCAGCCAGGCCGCCCTGCTCCATTCCCTGGCGGCCCTCGGCTTCCAGGCCAGGTTGCGTCCCAGCGATGCGGAGCTGCCCAGCCGGCGGCAGCGCCTCCAATCCCAGACCTGGTGGCAGCACTGGCGCCAGCTGGTGGTGGCCCTGGGGCTGCTGCTGGTGTCGGTGCTGGGCCATCTCTCGCTGGCGGGCCTCGGGGCGCTCTGGATCCACGCCCTGGTGGCCAGCGTCGCCCTGGCGGGGCCGGGCAGGCCGATTCTGGTGCGGGGGGTGCAGGCCGCCCTGGCCGGCCTGCCCAGCATGGACAGCCTGGTGGGTCTGGGGGTGATCAGCGCCTACCTGGCCAGCCTGGTGGCCTTCCTCTGGCCCCAGACCGGCTGGCCCTGCTTTTTCAACGAACCGGTGATGCTGCTGGGCTTCGTGCTGCTGGGCCGTTTCCTCGAGGAGCGGGCCCGCTTCCGCACGGGCCGGGCCCTTGAGGAGCTGGCCGAGCTTCAGCCCGACACCGCCCTGCTGCTGCTCGGGGAGGGGCCACCCCGACCGGTGCGGGTAGGGGGGCTGCGCCCCGGCGATCGGGTGCAGCTGCTGCCGGGGGATCGGGTACCTGTGGATGGGGTGGTGCGCCAGGGGGCTGGGGCGGTGGATGTGTCAGGCCTGACCGGTGAACCCCTGCCGGTCGCGGCCAGCGCCGGCACCGAGCTCTCAGCCGGCAGCCTCAATCTGGATGCCCCGCTGGTGCTGGAGGTGGTGCGCCGCGGCGCCGACAGCGCCGTTGCCCGCATCATCCACCTGGTGGAGAGGGCCCAGGCCCGCAAGGCGCCGATCCAGGGGTTGGCCGACCGCCTTGCCGGCCGCTTCACCCTGCTGGTGCTGGCGCTGGCGCTGGCCACCCTGCTCTTCTGGTGGCTGCTTGGCACCCAGCTGTGGCCGCATGTGCTGCAGCCGGCTCCCCTGGCTGGCGGCCATGGCGGCCATCCCATGCTGGCGGTGGCGGCTGAAACCCCGTTTGCCCTCGCCCTGCAGCTCTCGATTGCGGTGCTGGTGGTGGCCTGCCCCTGCGCCCTGGGGCTGGCGACACCCACGGCGATCACGGTGGCCATGGGCCGGGCGGCCCGCGCCGGGCTGCTTTTTCGCGGCGGGGATGCGATTGAAAGCGCCGCAGGCCTGCGGGCGGTTGTGTTCGACAAGACCGGCACCCTCACCCGTGGCCGGCCCCTGGTGAGCGCGGTGGAGCCTCTTCAGGCCTGCAGTCCGGACCGGCTGGTGCAGCTGGCCGCCAGCCTGGAGGCCGGCAGCCGCCACCCGCTCGGCTTTGCCCTGCTGCAGGAGGCCCAGCGCCGCGGTCTGGAGCTGCTGCCTGTGGAGGAGGGCCACAGCTGGGCAGGCCAGGGCGTCAGTGGCCGCATCGAGGGCCAGGCCCTGCGGGTGGGGCGGCTGGCCTGGCTGGAGGCCTCGCCGAGCCCGGAGTTGCTGGCCCGCCAGGCCCTGCTGGAGTGCCAGGGTGCCAGCGTGCTGGCCGTGGGCGGGGACGGGGGCGTGCTGGGGCTGGTGGCGGCGGCCGACGGGCAGCGCCCCGATGCGGCGGCGGTGCTCACGGCCTTGCGGGCCATGGGCCTGCAGCTGGGTCTGCTCAGCGGCGACCGGCGCGAGCCGGTGCAGCAGCTGGGGACCAGCCTGGGCCTGGCTGAGGGGGAGCTGGGCTGGGAGCTGCGGCCCGAGCAGAAGCTGGAGTGGATCCTGCGGCACCCCGCCAGAGGTGCCCTGGCGATGGTGGGAGATGGCATCAACGATGCCCCGGCCCTGGCTGCGGCGGATCTGGGCATCGCCGTCGGCACCGGCACCCAGATCGCCCAGGACAGTGCCGGCCTGGTGGTGATGGGCGATCGCCTCGAGGGCATCGTGTTGGCCCTGCAGTTGGCACGCCGCACCATGGCCAAGGTGGGCCAGAACCTTGCCTGGGCCTTTGGTTACAACCTGATCGTGCTCCCCCTGGCGGCCGGCGTGCTGCTGCCGGGCTACGGGGTGCTGCTCACCCCCCCCCTGGCGGCCCTGCTGATGGCGCTGAGCTCGATCACGGTGGTGGTCAACGCCCTGCTGCTGCAGGATGGGATCAAGGATCTCCGCTGAGTGCAGGTGGCTGAGCCGGCGGGCCCCCCCCGGGGCCGTTTTGTGGTGCTGGAGGGGATCGATGGCTGCGGCAAGACCACCCAGCTCGAGGCCCTGGCCCGCTGGCTGCCGGGGAGTGGTCTGCTGGCGCCAGGTGCGGAGCTGATCATCACCCGGGAGCCCGGGGGCACGGCCCTGGGCACGGCCCTGCGCCAGTTGCTGCTCTATCCCCCCGGGGCGGCGGCGCCGGAACCGATGGCGGAGCTGCTGCTCTATGCCGCCGACCGGGCCCAGCATGTGGAGCAGTGCATCCGCCCGGCCCTGGCGGCGGGCCACTGGGTGCTGAGCGACCGCTTCAGCGGCTCCACCGCCGCCTACCAGGGCTATGGCCGGGGCCTGGATCTGGGCGCCATCGCCCAGCTCGAGCAGCTGGCCACCGCCGGGCTGGCCCCCGATCTCACGATCTGGCTGGAGTTGCCCCTGGCCGAATCCCTGCGCCGGCGCGCCAGCCGCGGCGCCGATCGGATCGAGGCCGGCGGGGAGGCCTTCCTGCAGCGGGTTGTGGCCGGCTTCGCGGCCCTGGCGGCCGAGCGGGGCTGGCGGCGGCTGGATGCGAGCTGGGCGCCCGAGCAGGTGGCGGCCGCCTGTCGCAGCATGCTGGCCAACCTGCCGTGACGGGTCTGTTTGACCACCTGGTGGGGCAGGGCCGGGCCGTGGCCCTGCTGACGGCCTGCCTGGAGCAGGGCCGCCTGGCACCGGCCTATCTGTTCGCCGGGCCAGACGGGGTGGGGCGCCGCCTGGCGGCCCTGCGCTTTCTGGAGGGGGTGCTGGCCGGGCCGGCGGGGGATGGGGCCCTGCGGCGGCGCCTGCAGGAGGGCAACCACCCTGACCTGCTCTGGGTTGAGCCCACCTACCAGGAAAAGGGCCAGCTGGTGCCTGCCTCAAAGGCCGCGGAACTGGGCCTGGCCCGGCGGGGGGCACCCCAGCTGCGGCTTGAGCAGATCCGGCAGGTGTCCGCTTTTCTGGCCCGCCGGCCGGTGCGGGCCCGGGGCTGCCTGGTGGTGCTCGAGGGGGTCGAGGCAATGGCGGAGGGGGCGGCCAATGCCCTGCTCAAAACCCTCGAGGAGCCTGGCGATGGCCTGCTGATTCTGATCGCCGCGGCCCCGGACCGGCTGCTGACCACGATCCGCTCCCGCTGTCAGACCGTGCCCTTCACCCCCCTGAATCCCGACCAGCTGGCCCTGGTGCTGGAGCGCTGCGGTGAGCCGCCGCCCAGCCAGGACCCGCCGGAATTGCTCGAGCTGGCGGCCGGTTCACCGGGGGCCCTCCTGCACTGCCGCCAGGTCTGGGCGGCCCTGCCGGCGGGCCTGGCGGAGCGGCTGCTGGCCCTGGCGGCGGCGCTCGATCCCCTCGAAGCCCTGGGCCTGGCCAGGGATCTGGCCGAGGCTCTGGATGCCGAGCAGCAGCTCTGGCTGCTGGGTTGGTGGCAGCTGGCCCTCTGGCGCCGCCAGGCCCCGGTGGCCCACCTCAAGAGGCTGGAGCGCCTGCGCAGCCAGCTGGGGGCCTACGTTCAGCCCCGGCTGGCCTGGGAGGTGGCGCTGCTGGAGCTGGCCAGCTGGGCATCGCTGGGCAGCTCGAGGCAGTAGCCCGCCCCGTAGACGGTCTTGATGAAGCGGGGTTTACGGGGATCGGGCTCGAGTTTGGTGCGCAGGTGCCTGACGTGCACCCGGATGGTCTCGATGTCGTCGTCGGGTTCGTAGCCCCACACCTCCTTGAGAATCATCGAGGGGGCCACGGTCTGGCCGTGGCGCTGCAGCAGGCAGTGCAGCAGCTCGAATTCCAGGTGGGTGAGCCGCACCGGGGCGTCGAACCAGATCGCCTCAAACCGTTCCGGCACCAGGGTGAGGCAGCCATAGCTGAGGATCTCGCTGGGCTGGCTGGAGGGGGGGGCATGCTCGCTGCGCCGCAGCAGGGCCTTGACCCGCACCATCAGCTCCTCCAGGTCGAAGGGCTTGGCCAGATAGTCGTCGGCGCCGGAGTTGAAGCCACTCACCTTGTCCTTGACACTGCCCAGGGCGGTGAGCATCAGGATCGGGATCCGGGCGGTGCGCTCATCGCGGCGCAGGCGCTGGCAGAGGGTGAGTCCATCCACCCTGGGCAGCATCAGGTCCAGCAGGATCAGGTCTGGGCCGTACTGGAGAGCCAGGGCCTGGCCCTTGATGCCGTCATCGGCGCGCTGCACCTCAAAGCCGCCATGTTCGAGGTGGCCGGCCACCAGCTCGCGCATGTCACCGTCGTCTTCGATCAGCAGGATGCAGGGCTTCATGGAGTGGGGCGGTGGATCAATTGCTACCGCTGGCAGCAATTTCAACTCATTTTCTGCGTTTTTGTCCTTGGGCCGCCCGGCCGCTTCCCCTTAAGCCGGGGATCTTCAGCTTTTCTTCGCAGTTTTCAGTTGCACCCGGAGCGCAATTTTCCCAGTGGAGCCGGCAGCCATAAAAAAACCGCAACCGGCGGGTTGCGGTTGATCTGCATACTCCCCGGGCGGGATTCGAACCTGCGACCAATCGATTAACAGTCGATCGCTCTACCGCTGAGCTACCGAGGAACGCGGAGCCTGCCGAAACCGGCTGTGAGAACCTACCGGTTTGGGCCCCCGCCCCGCAAGGGGTCGAGCTGGCCCGCCAGGCGGGGCCCCGGTTGCCAGCTGCCCACGGCCCCCTTTTCCATCAGGGCGGCCCCGTCACAGCGCCGCAGCTCCTCCAGCCGGTGGGTGATCCACAGGGCGGTGAGCGGCGCTTGCCGCTGGTGGCTGAGGCTCCAGACCAGCTCGAGCACGGCCTGCTGGCTGGCTGGATCGAGCAGGGCCGTGGGCTCATCGAGCAGCACCAGGCCGGCGCCGCTGGCCAGGGCGCCGGCAATGGCCAGGCGTTGTTTCTGGCCGCCGCTGAGGGTGTGGATCGGCCTTGGTCCAAAGCCCTCCAGCCCCACCTGGGCCAGGGCCAGGTCGACCCGTTCGCGGCGTTCGGCTGCGCTGAGGTTGGCCGGCAGATCCAGCTGCAGGTCGCTGGCGCAGCTGGGCAGCAGCAGCTGGTGATCAGGGTTCTGGAACACCAGCGCCACCTTGCCGGCGGCCTGGATGCGGCCACTGCCGGGCTCCAGCAGGCCGGCGATCAGCCGCAGCAGGGTGCTCTTGCCGCTGCCGTTGCTGCCCACCAGCATCCACAGGCCCGGCCCCGGGATCTGCAGGCTGCAATGGGCCAGGGCTGGGCGGCCATTGGGCCAGGTGTAGCTCAGCTGCTCGACGGTGAGGGCAGGGGTCATGGAGCTGGGGTAGGCGGCGCTGCCGGATCAGCTGTCGAAGCTGAAGCCGGGCCGCTTGCCGCCACTGGCCACCGCCGATTTTTCGTAGACGGCCACGGCCACCACCTCGCTGCCCAGCAGGCTGATGCGCTTGTGCTCCTCCTTCTCGCAGCTCAGCTCGAGCACCCTGGGGCCGGCCCCTTCGAGGGCCTGGCGCACCTCGCCGTAGAGGGCCTGGGCATCGGCCAGCTCCTTGCGCTGCACGGCAACGGGCATGGGGCTGAGCTTGAGGGAGAGCTCTACTACGTACATGGGGGGCGACCGGGGCGCCCCCACTGTGGCGAATCCCGCCCCCCTTGGCGCCGCTCGTGTGAGTAGAAGTGCTCAGCTTTGGTTCGGTTGTGCGCACTTGGCGGCCTGGACCCGTAGGATTTCTTTGTAACGCTTCATGAAGCACGCCTCTCATGACTATCGCTCTAGGGCGCGCGCCACAGCGGGGATGGTTCGACGTCCTCGATGACTGGCTCAAGCGCGACCGCTTTGTCTTTGTCGGCTGGTCGGGTCTGCTCCTTTTCCCCACCGCCTATCTGGCCCTGGGGGGCTGGCTCACCGGCACCACCTTTGTCACCTCCTGGTACACCCACGGCATTGCCAGCTCCTACCTGGAGGGCTGCAATTTCCTCACCGCCGCCGTCAGCACCCCCGCTGATGCCATGGGCCACAGCCTGCTGCTGCTCTGGGGCCCCGAGGCCCAGGGTGACTTCGTGCGCTGGTGCCAGCTGGGCGGCCTCTGGCCGTTTGTGGCCCTGCACGGCGCCTTCTCCCTGATCGGCTTCATGCTGCGTCAGTTCGAGATCGCCCGCCTGGTGGGCATCCGCCCTTACAACGCCATTGCCTTCTCCGGCCCGATCGCGGTGTTCGTCAGCGTCTTTTTGATGTACCCCCTGGGTCAGAGCAGCTGGTTCTTTGCCCCATCTTTCGGGGTGGCGGCGATCTTCCGCTTCCTGCTGTTCCTGCAGGGCTTCCACAACTGGACCCTCAACCCCTTCCACATGATGGGCGTGGCCGGCATCCTGGGCGGTGCCCTGCTGTGCGCCATCCACGGCGCCACGGTGGAGAACACCCTGTTTGAAGACTCCGACCAGTCGAACACCTTCAAGGCGTTCGAGCCCACCCAGGAGGAGGAGACCTACTCGATGGTGACGGCCAACCGCTTCTGGAGCCAGATCTTCGGGATCGCCTTCTCCAACAAGCGCTGGCTGCACTTCTTCA
>JAYKGS010000057.1:0-3202 GCA_035284945.1 Synechococcus sp. | reverse complement strand
AAGTACGCGGCGTCCCACGCGCACGAGCCCGGCGGGCCGGTGAACGTGGGCGAGAAGCGCAAGACGCTGCGCTGGCACCGCGACACGCTGGACGAGTAGTTCCGGCGGGCGGCGGGGATCGCGGCGCGGAAGGTGAAGCGGCGGGCGTCGCCGGCGGCGAAGCGGGCGGAGGGGCCGCGGGAGCGGTTCGACTGGTCGACGGTGTAGGTGCTATCGGCTGCCGTCTCGCACCGCCGCCAGGAACGCCTGCACGACGCCGACCGCGTCCTGGCGGAACACGTCGTCGTCCCGGTTGCCGAGGAACTCGGCATGCCGCTGCGGCCCCACGTGGTCGACACTGGCGAAGTCCTCGGCGAGGAAGTCGAGCGCCTGCTGCGCCTCGGGGTGTTCCGCGAGGCTGTTGAAGGCCCGCGCGACGCCGGTCACTGGTTCGTCCCCGTGGTTCGTGAGCAGGTACACGAGGTCGTAGGCGTCCTTGTTCGCGCCGCGGATGCGGAAGGCGTGGGCCTTCATGGCGACGAACGCGGCTGGGCCTGCGACGCGTACCTTCCGCCGGGCTCGCTCTCCAGCCGGCGTGACGTCGTCCAGCACCACAGAGACCGTGTCCAGAAACGCGAGCGGCAAGGCCGGCATCACGATCGCCGCGAAGTCTGCCTCGAGCGGCTGGAGTGAGCCGGGCCGCTGCCCTTCGACCACCGGGGGGATCAGGAAGTCGAGAGAGACCATCGCTTCCGCCAGCACCCACGTCTGCCGCGTGAGGCTGCCCTTATCGTTGGTGGCCTGCCGGAAACCGCGGTCGCGCAGGCGTCGAGCGATCTCGCGGTAGCGCTCCTCGTTCAGCAACGCGAGCGCGAGGCCCAGGTCGAGGTCGCGAGTGCCGACATGCCGACCCTCGGCCGGCGCGGTGGCCTGGTCGACCAGAAGATAGGGGACAAGCCCCCCGACCACCACGACGTCGTCGAGCAGGTCGCCCAGGATGGTCGCGACGTAGAGGCACATCCGCTTCGCTTCGACGGCGAGCTCGGGCGGGTAGCCTCCGGCGGTGGTGGGCTTGTCGGTCATCGGTCGTCCCAGGTGAGCTGCTTCGCGCGCAGGTCGTCAGCAGCCTCCTTGGCGCGCTCGGGGTGGTCGAGCAGGTCGAGGTAGGCCTGGACCGGATGGGCGCACCAGCAGCCGCGCTCTTCGCGGCCGTGGAAGACCCCGGCATCGCGCGGCACGACGAGCCACACGTTCTCCCCGCGCTGGACCTCGCGTAGCCTCAGCGACTCCAGGTCGCGTGGAAACCGGTCGACGTACATCGTCGTCAGGCGGAAGTCGGCGAAGGCCGTGTACTGCCAGGCTGCGGCGAGTCCGGTGGCGGCCCAGATCAGGTCGGTCGTGGAGAGCGTATCGGCGAGGCGCTTGAGGACGTCGGCGCCGGACCGGCCGACGGCGTGGAAGCGGCGGATCTGGTGGTCCTCGAACCGGACGTGCTGTGCCCACGCGTCGAGCAGGACGGAGGGGTCGCGCGCGCGGAGGGCGCCGGCATCGTCACGGTCGAGCAGATCGTCCTCGTCCAGCCGGCGGACCACCTTGCTGACGGTGCCAGCGGGCAGGCCCGCCTCCGTGGCGAGTTCGTGCTGACGCCACCAGCGCGCGGCGTCGATCAGGAGCAGGCGTGGGACGCGGGAGTAGCGGGGCGTGAAGGCGTGCGATGGCCGCCCGGGGCTGGCGTAGCGGTTCGGTTGGCCCTCGACGTGGACGTGGAGTCCCGGGGCGTGGATCTCGGCGTTGCCGGACAGGTCGACCCAGGCGAGCCCGCGCTCGGCGGCCCACGCCCGCGCGGACGGACCCATGTAGGGGACCACGAGGAGGGAATGCGCGCTGTCGTCGACACGGGACGCGAGGTGCTCTGCGGCGGAGGCCACGCTGCCGATGTGGTCGGAGCCCTTGATCTCGAGGAGGAAGAGCGCATCACGGGTCCGCAGGACGAGGTCGGCGCCGTCGCGCCCGGGCTCCAGGGCGAACTCCTGCCCGCGGAGCCAGCTCGTGAGGAGCTCGGGGAGGCGGTCGAGGGCTTCGCGGTGCTTGGCTTCCATGTTTCCTAAATAGCGCGTGTTTCGCTAAAAGGAAAGAGGCATGATTTAGGAAACTTCGGGCCTGTGATCTCCTGGTCGATGAGCGATCGCTCACGAGCCGGCGCGCCACGTCCGCGATCGCTCATCTGCGCCAGCCTCGCGAGTGAGTTTCCTAAATGCGACCAGTTTCTCCTACAGGAAACCCATGGGAAAAAGGAAACCCTTCCCTTACGTCGGCCCGCTCGCCAGCCCCGCCACCGGCGGCACCTTCTCCACCGCCGCCCGCATCGCCTCCAGGCTCGGCTTCGTGTAGCTGGTCGCCCGCGTCGACCGCCCCGCGTGCCCGACCAGCCAGTCGATCACCGCGTCCCGCACCCCGGCCTCCTCCAGCGTCGCCTGGTAAACCACCCGCAAGGCATGCGTCGTGCTCGCCTTCTTCTGGTTCCCCGGCTCCCAGATCCCGGCCCGCACGACCTCCTCCTTCTCCGCCCGCTCCCACGCCCGCCGGAAGTGCGTCGCCAGGTTCCGCGGTGAGGGCATCACCTCCTCGTACTCCCCGCCTTACCGGTCCTGGTGGCGTATCAACCACCCCTCTCGCATCGCCCCAAGCCCCTCAAACGTCCGCACCAGCCACAACGGCACCGTGACCGTCCGCATCAGCGCCTTCTCCCGTCGCGACTTCCCCTTCGTCACCAGCAGCGTCCCGTCCTCGACGTCGAAGTCGTCCCCGCGAACGTGCTGGGCATGCCCGAGCTACCGCCAGCGCATGGTGCTGCGCAGCGTGACCGTCTACCCGCCGGCGACGACGAAAATCCTGCGCGGACTGTCCACCCGTGCTCAGCCCGCCCAGGTGTCCCGCGGTGTACCGCCGTGGGTGGGGAGGACCGGTCGAGGGTGGCGCGGCCTAGTGAGGTGCGGGTCGAGCTGTGCAGGAAAGGGCTCATTCGGGCTTCTCCACCGAGGTCTCCCAACCGTCGTAGTCCTAGGTTGCCGAACGATAGGACCCCTGTGCGGGGCGTCCGAGAAAGGAGAACAGTTGGTTCGTGGGCATGGCTTACTCGGGAAGGGGGAGTCCGAGGTCCCCCGTGCTCTGGCCTGTCGGTACGGCTAGCGCCGGAGACGTCGCTCGATAGCCTCCCTCAAGC
>JAYKGS010000056.1:0-37947 GCA_035284945.1 Synechococcus sp. | reverse complement strand
CCCAGCTCGGCGGCGTTGTCCCGGGCGAAATCCTGGGCCTGGTAGGGGCCGTAGAAGTCTTCGCCGCTCAGGGAGCTCTTGCAGCCGGCCATGTCGCGGCCAATGATGAAGTGGGTGCAGCCGTAGTTTTTGCGGATGAGCATGTGCTGCAAGGCCTCGCGGGGACCGGCCATGTGCATCGAATAGGGCAGATAGGCCCAATGGATGCGGGGGTTGTCCACCTCGGCGGCCAGGCGCTCATAGGTCTGGAAGCGCACCTCGCCGGCAATGTCGTCATCCTGGGTGGGGCCGCAGGTGGGGTGCACCAGCACCACGGCCTGGTCGCTCACATTGGCAGCCTCGAGCGCCCGGGTGAACAGTTCGTAGTGGGCCCGGTGGATGGGATTGCGGCACTGGAAGGCCACCACGCTCTGACCCGCCGGCAGGGTGGCGCGCACTTCGGCGGGGGTTTTGCAGGGGAACACCCGCCGGGGCAGGTCCAGACCCTGGACGGACCCGCCCAGATAGAAGCGACCCCGTTCGGCGGCGATCATCCTCACCGCCGGATGTTCAATCGAGGTGGTGCCGTAGCAACCCTGGGCCTCCCGGACCTTGTCGGGCTCCCAGCGGCTCTCCACCGTCAGCACCGCCAGCTCCTGGCCCCGATAGGTGAGCAGCAGCCGCTCGCCGACGGCAATCGAGCCATCGTCGGTGTCAAAGACGATCGGCAGGCCGAACAGCAGGCCACTGGTGGTGCGGTGGGCCCCAACCACCGAGTCGTAATCCTCCTGGTGCATGAAGCCACGCAGGGGCGAGAAGCCGCCCACCACCAGCAGCTCCACATCGCAGGCGTTGCGATCGCTGCACTCGATACGGCGAGTGATGCCTACCCTGACGCTTTGCCGCTCGGCGGCGGGCAGCATCAGGTTCACCAGTGCCCCACCGTGAGGTTGGATGAGGTGAGGTTGGATCAGGCCCGAAGAACAGACAGGTGGGGGGGCGGCTGGCGAGGCGTTGGATTCAACAACGGTCATGGGATTGTCTCGATGGGACTCAAGCCTCCTCGAGGCGCCCATAGAGCTCGCCCACGATCTTGACGTCCACCACCGGCTTGGTGCCCATGTCTGAGTCAGAGGGCTGGATGGCAGTGAACACGCCGGCAAATTCGCCGCTGCTGGGATCCACCTTGGTGATTGACAGGTTCATGCTGCCGGATCCATCCACGTAGCGCTTGACGGTTTCGCCGGTGAACTCATCCCCGGCGGGAACCAGGCCGACCGCACTGCTGTAGCCGGTTGTCAGGCCGCGCCCCTTGGGATCTAGAAAATTGCTGGTGCGGTAGCTGGGAGCGCGATAGGGGCCTGCGAAATCCGTGCTGGTGGTGAGGGAGGTGCCGGCGGCGCTGGCGACCAGCTCCTTGCTGGAGAAGGTGAAGGGCACCTCCTCGCCACCGGGCAGGAGCACGGTGATCGGCTGGAAATCGATGCCGCCGAGCTCCTTGAAGGTGAGGCCCTCGGCGCCCACGCTCAGGTCCCCGTAAACCTGATCCAGGCTCGAGGTGAACCGGGTGAGGATCTTGCCGGCCACGAACTGGGCTTCCTGGCGCTTGTTGGCGGGTTCACCCTTGACATAAACCTCTGCCGGGTGCATGCAGATCTCGCGGAGCTGGTATCTGGTCGAGGGGTCAAGGGCAATGGAACCGCGGGCCGAATCCGGCAGGGTCGGGCAGTCATTGGCCAGGCCGGTGTTGTGGATGTCGTCATAGGTGAGGTTGGCGCGATCCACGGCCTTGGCCCCACCGCTGCAGGCGGTCACCAGGGTCAGGCACAGCGCCAGCACGAGAGCCAGCAGAGGACGAAAACGCATGGGAGAACGCCGCAGACACGGCGGTTGGGGACTGGGCTGGGGCGGATCCTACCGGTGCAAAAACCTGATTCCCCGTACGATGTCGCGGCTCTCAACAACCTGTATGCGAGCAGTTTGTATGCGAGCAGCCGTCACCAGCGTGGATTGCCACAAGCCATGGGCCTGACTACCAGCCAGCGGGAGCGGCTCGCCAGCCAGCTCGGCCAGCTCGATCAGTTGGCCGGGGAACTGGAGGGTCAACCCGAAGCCCTGCTTGAGCTGCTGCGCCAACTGGAGCAGCTGCACCGATCGGTTCAGGACGGAGCCTTCCGCAGCTGCCTGCCCAGCGAGCGCAGCCAGCTCTTCAGGCTGCTGGAGAACATGGAGCGCAGCGGCGGCTGGCCCTACATCCCCCGCCCCCAGCTGCGCAGCTTTCTGGATCAGCTGGCCCCCCCTGCCCCCCCTGGTAGCTAAGGACGCAGGGCAGTGAGCAACTGCTGGGCAATCGCCAGCTTGGATGCGCTCAGGAGCTGGCGCTCCCCACCTGCTCCACCGAGCAGCCAGCCCTGGTTGGTATCCACGCCGAAACCGGCTGCCCCTTGATCGATGGGATTGACAAAGAGCAGGTCACAGCCCTTGCGGGCCCATTTGGCCCTGGCGGCAGGCAGCAATTCACCCGACTGGGCCGCAAAGCCCAGGATCCTCTGGCCAGCAGTCCTTCTAGCCACCAACCCCGCCAGCAGATCCGGCACGGCCTGCCAACCGGTGGTGAGCTGGGCCGCCAGGTCGTCCTTGCCGAGTTTGTGGGCAAGCGGCTGCTGGCGGCGGTGATCGGCCACGGCCGCCGCCATGGCGATCGCATCGAAGCCGGGTTGGAGCCGCAGCAGGGCCTGCTCCATCTGGGCCGCCGTCTGCACGGACTCGCAAACCAGGCCATCGAGAAGCTGGGGATCCAGGGCCAGGGGCCCATGCACCAGGGTCACCTCGGCCCCCCGCAGCCGCGCCGCCTGGGCCAGCAGCACCCCCATGCGCCCACTGCTGGGGTTGGTGATGCAGCGGGCCGGGTCGAGGGGTTCGCGGGTAGGGCCCGCCGTCACCAGCAGCCGCCGGCCAGACCAATCGCGCTGCCAACCCCAGAGCTGCAGGCATTCCAGGGCCAGCAGCAACTGCAGCGGTTCGGCCATGCGGCCATCCCCCCGGCGGTCACAGGCCAACAACCCCGCCGCTGGACCCAGGGGCAACACCCGTTCAAAACTGCCCAGCAGCTCCCAGTTGCGGCGCACGGCCGGAGCCGCCCACATCGCCGTATTCATGGCTGCCGCCGCCAGCACCGGCGCTTCGGTGGCCAGAAGGGTGCTGGCCAGCAGGGTGTCGGCGAGGCCATGCACCCAGCGGCCCAGACTGGTGGCGCTCAAGGGCGCCACCAGTACCAGCTCGGCCCACTCGGCCAGCTCCACATGGAGGGGACGGCAGGCGCGGTGACTCCACTGATCAGCATCGAGATGGGCGGGTTGACGGCTGAGGCTGGCCAGGGCCAGCGGGCTCACCAGCTGGGCCGCCGACGGGGTGAGCAGGCAACGCACCTGGGCGCCGCGCTGGACCAGGGCACTCACCACAAGGGGCATCTTGACCGCGGCGATGCTGCCGCTGATACCTACGAGGATGCGGCGGCCAGCCAGGGGATCTGACGGGGCTGGCTCAGTCGTCATCAAAGGGTTCCTGGTCCACCAGATGCACGTAGGGACGAGCCAGTTCGGGGTTGTGAATGGCCAGTGCACGCATCAGGTGCCAGTCATCCAAGCCGTCGAAAGCGTTGGGATAGTCATCTTCCTCCAGTCTCCGGGCCAGCTCCGCCACTGAGGCTTCATCAAAGGCAGCGAGCCGTTCCGGGGTGATCGACGCGTTCATGAAGGGCGATGGCGGAGATAATGGTTGCGGGAGGCTCCGGCGAGCCGGAATCGGGGGAATTAGCTCAGTTGGTAGAGCGCTGCGATCGCACCGCAGAGGTCAGGGGTTCGAGTCCCCTATTCTCCACTTCTATCAACAAGCACCGCTTTGAGCAGGCCAAGGCTCAGTTTGGACAGATCTGAGTAGGCGATGGGTTAAAAGGGTGCATTAGTCAACGGCCATCGATGTCGCAGTCGAAGCGCGAACAGGTTGTCAGCCACCTGCGGTACATCCGCCAGGAACTCCGCGAGATGCACCAGGGAGTGATGGATGACGGCCTGCTGCCGGAAGCTGGCGAGGTGCGGGGCGTCATGGCACAGATGGAAGCCCTGCTGGAGCTGCTCGAAGGCAAATCCTCCCGCAAAAAAGACGGCGACAACTGAGCCTTCGCTCGTCAAGGCCCCCGGAGGACGCTCCGACAAACGTCTGCAGCTGATTGAACAGCCCCGATCCAACCGCTTTGGTTCCCTAGTCCCCATCACCCGGCCCGGGCCTTGGCCACGGGCTTTTTTATTGGATTCCCCTATAGGTAGTGCCAAACGACTCTCCAAGCGCCAGAGATGGTGTAGATATGGTGTGGCAGGGTTCGGGCCGGGTGATGGGGATCACCGCCGTTCGCTTCCCTGCCACCCTATTTGCCTGAGCTCTCCTCTGGTGCATGCTCAGCTGATGCAAGTTGAGCTGATACAGGTTCAGCCGTGATCGCCAGACCCCCCCAGCGGCCCTACCAGCAAACCCGCTTCCAGGAACGGGTGGCCCAGGCCAGCAATGGCCTGGAACGCTGGGCGGCCAATCCCTGGCGGCGGATTTCGCTGCTGATGATCGTGCTGCTGATGAGCTTCAGCATCGGGGGCGTGGTGGGATCGATCACAGGTGCCCTTTCCCAGTTGGATCCCCTGGGGGCCCTGATCTGCGTGGCCGCCATGGAGCTGGCCATCCGGGCCAGAGGGGCCCTGATCCGACGCAGGGGCGACGACCTGGCCCTGCAGCTGATCGATATGGCCCGCATCGGGCTGCTCTACGGCCTGCTGCTGGACGGCTTCAAGCTGCTCTGATCGGGTTGGCTGGAAACCAAAGGCTCCGCCGCCGCAAGCAGATAGAGCAGGGCCATGCGAATCGGGATGCCGTTGCGCACCTGCTCCTCCACCAGGGCCACCTGGGGATCATCGAGCACCTCGCCGGCCAGTTCCACGCCCCGGTTCACCGGCCCTGGATGGAGAACGGGGACGGGCCGGCCGCAGAGGCCAAGGCGCTCAGCTGTGATGCCGTAGTGCCGGTGATAGCTGTCAAGGCTCGAGAGCAGATGCTGGTGCATGCGCTCCTGCTGCAGTCGCAGGGTCATCACGGCGTCTGCACCGGGGAGGGCCCCATCCAGGCTGCGCTCAATCCGCACCGGGCCCCGCGCCACCACCGGATCGGCCGCCTGGCCAGGCGGGGGCGCGGCGACAAAATCGGCAAAGGCATCCGGCAGCAGGGTGGGCGGACCGCAGAGCACCACCTCGGCACCACAGGCGGTGAGGGCCCAGAGGTTGGAGCGGGCCACGCGGGAGTGGAGCACATCGCCCACGATCACAATGCGTCTGCCCCGCAGAGCTTGCGGCGTGGGGGCTTCAGGGGCGAAGTGGCGCGCCAGGGTGAACAGATCCAGCAACCCTTGGCTGGGGTGACTGTGCAGACCATCCCCGGCATTGAGCACCGCTACCCGCTCTCCGGCCCGATCCAGATCGACCGCCAGGCTCTGGGGCACCCCGGCACAGCGATGCCGCACCACCAGCACGTTGGCTCCCATGGCCACATAGGTGCGAGCCGTATCCAGCAGGCCCTCGCCCTTGCTCAGCGAGCTGGTGGAGGGCGAGAAGCTCTGTACATCGGCCGAGAGTCGCCGGGCCGCCAGCTCAAAGCTGCTGCGAGTGCGGGTGCTGGGCTCAAAGAACAGGCTCGTCATCAGCCGCCCCTGCAGGGCGGGCAACTTGCGGGCACCGGCCACCGGCAGGGCGCGAAAGCGCTGGGCCAGGGTGAGCACGGTGGCGTAGTCCTCAAGGGAGAAGGCCGCCAGATCGAGAACGTGACGGTGGCTCCAGCTGCTCAAGGGGTGCGGCGGCTCACCCAGCCACCGTAGGGGGCGGCCGATCCCCCTTGGCCCGCTTGCTGACGCTGCGGCTGGCCCGCAAATACCAGCGCCAGGGGAGATCCTGGCCCTGGTTGATGCCGATACGACCGGTCTGAACCAGATCGGTCGGCCCCAGAGCGGCCCACCCCGGAGGCCGTGACGCGATCCACAGCCCCTGATCGGGATGCACCGGCTGGCCGTTGTGGCTGCGATCGATGCCGAAGCACCGGGCCAGCAGCGCCGGCCCGGCCGCCAGACGTTCCGGCTCACCGGGAAGAGCCACCGCCCGCAGCAGCACCCCATTGGCCCAGTCGGCCCGATTCGTCACCACATTGACGCAGTGGTGCATGCCATAACTCACATACACATAAAAACGCCCAGGCTCCCCAAACAGGGTTTCGTTGCTGGGGGAGCGGCGGCGGTAACCGTGGCAGGCGGGCTCCTCCTGGGAATACGCCTCCGTTTCCACAATCACACCCCACAGCAGCTCGCCATTGGCTTGGCGTTTCACCAGCAGGCAGCCGACCAGCTCGGGGGCGACGACCTCGGCGGGGCGGCAGAAGAAGGAGTGGGGGAGGGGCTGGGTGGTCGTGGTGGCTATGGGAGTGGCCATTCATCAAAGCGTTGCGGTGATCCTTTGGCCCCTGACCCGCTCGATGCTCACCGCAACCAACCACAACCGCTCAGTTTCCTGTATTTCCGGGGGGGATCTCAAAGTGCAGCACCGCAGAGCCGGGAAACGGGTTTTGGCATCGGATTCCCCACATGGGCAGTCTCCAGCTCGTCAGCGGCGGCGTCAGCCAGCAGACTTGGCTGTGACGCCTCAAGCTCCCAACCTGCCATGAACTCCTCAGGCTTCACCCTCGCCACCGTGCTGATCTTCGGCAGCGGCTTATTCATACTGGCAACCCTCTTCTTTGGCACCAGGGGCGGTTACTACGACACCGACCAGTACGACGGAAACGGCACAGCCCACTAAGGGTTGCTGAGCCGCTCGGCCTCGGGGCAGTCTTCAGAGGTGATCACATCGTCGGAGCTGCCGCTGCGGCAGACGTAGGCCAGCCGGGTGCTTACGGCCCCGATCGAATCGAGCCTCACACTCTCCTCCCAGCTGTGGGTTTCATCGTCGTCCTCAGCGTGGTATCGCAGGGTTACGAGGTCCCCCTCGATCTCCACCACGGTGGCTTCCTCGATCCAGCGCTGCTGGTCGCGCAGAAAAACCCAGACGGGCCGCTGTTCGCTGCAGAACTGATAGAGCTTGCGGTGCAGCATGGGACGCAGCATGGGGCCAGAACCCTGCTGCAGCATCCTAGGCAGGCAAAGCGGGCCCATCGCTGTTCACCATGACCCATTCCAACCACCAGCCGCCCCGCTCCACCGATGCCATCCGCCTGCAGCTACGCAGCTGGCCTGAAGTGGAGGCCTATCTGGCCCTGAATAAGGGGGTGATCGTGCCCCTGGGCTCCACCGAGCAGCATGGCCCCACCGGCGCGATCGGTACCGATGCGCTCACCGCCGAAGCCGTGGCCCTCGAGGTGGGCCGGCGCAGCGGCGTGCTGGTGACGCCCGCCCAGGCCTTCGGCATGGCCGAGCACCACCTGGGTTTCGCCGGCACGATCAGCCTGCAGCCCTCCACCCTGCTGGCCGTGCTGCACGACGTGGTGCTGTCTCTGGCGCGCCACGGCTTTGAGCGCATCTTCGTCATCAATGGCCACGGCGGCAATATCGCCACCAGCAAGGCAGCCTTTGCCCAGGCCTACGCCACCGCCGCCGACCGGGGTCTGCCGAATGCCCCCCAGCTGCGCTGCAAGCTGGCCAACTGGTTCATGGCCGGGCCAGTGCTGCAGGAGGCCCGCAGTCTCTACGGTGAGCGTGAAGGCCAGCACGCCACCCCGAGCGAGATTGCCCTTACCCTGCATCTGGAGCCAAGTCTTCAGGCCAAACAGCGCCCCCTGCCGGAATCGGCTCCAGCCGGACCGATCCACGGCCCTGAGGATTTCCGCAGCCGCCATCCGGATGGCCGCATGGGCTCCGATCCCTTCCTGGCCGAGGCCAGCCACGGTGAGCGTTTTCTCGATCTGTCGGCCACGGCCCTGACGGCGGACCTGGAGAGGTTCCTGGCCTGAGCGCTAGCGTCGGATCCGCTTGCATGAACTGATGAGCAGGATCACCGCCGAGGATGTGGCCAAGGTGGCTGAGTTGGCCCGCCTCGCCCTGCCGGAGGAGAAGATAGCCACCTACACCGACCAGCTCGAGCGAATTCTGGAATACATGACCCAGCTGGAAGCGGTGGATACGGAGGGAATTCCTCCCACCACCAGGGCCGTGGAGGTGGTGAACGTGGCCCGACCAGATGTGGTGACCCAGACAAGGGTGCGGGAGGAGTTGCTCGATCAGGCTCCCCAGCGGGAGGGAGACTTCTTCCGGGTGCCCAAAATCCTGGTGGATTGAGCGGCGTCAGCGCACCGGAGACACTGCCGTGCGATGCAGGAGTTCAAGCACCCTGCGACGGGCATGCCTGGTGGGCATCAGGGCCGCCAGCGGCCGCAACTTGCTGCGCTTCTTTCTGTGACTGCGCACACCCAGGAATATGTCATAGAGGAAATTGAGACTATCGCTTCGTGTTTCAAATAATCCGAGCCGCTGAGGCGATCCTTTGGCATCAAGAATCGGCTTGGTTGCCAGATAGGCACTCTGATATTCAAACCAGGGGATGGATGGCCAGAGATGATGGATCAGGTGATAGTTCTGGCCCATGATCAGCCAGTTCATCAACCGACCATGATAAACTCTGGCGTTGTGCCAGCGGTTTCGCGACTGAAAGGGACGATGGGGAAGGTAGTCAAAGAAGAGCCCCAAAGTGACACCCACCATCAGGGCTGGTGCGAACCAACAGTTGAATATAAAAGGCAGAAAACCAAACTTGGCCGCTGCAATTACAATCCCGGCAAATATTCCTCTGGCTATTCCCCACTCCAGCAATTCGTAGCGGCGCCATAGACGTCGGCGGAAGAAAAACAGCTCGTGGTAAAAAAAGCGTGGCGCGATCAGCCACAGGGGTCCAAAGGTGCTGACGATGTGGTCTGGATCATTCTTGGGATCGTTGACGTGGGCGTGGTGCTGCAGGTGCACCCTGGTGAAAACCGGGAAGCTGAAGCCCAGCAGCAGGGCAGCTCCGTGACCCATCACCGCATTCCAGAAGCGACTGGGGTGGGCGGCGTTGTGGCAGGCGTCATGGATCACCGTGCCCTCGAGGTGGAGAGCAAGAAAACCAGTCGCCAGAAGCAGCGGCAGGGGCCAGCCCCCACCGAACCAACCCCAGATCGTCAAACCCGCCAGGGCGTAGCCCGCCAGAAACAACCCCAGCGTGGGATTCCACGGCGCCGGAGGATCGAGGAATTCTCTGGGCACCAGGGTTGATGGCGCTTGGGTGGCACCAGCTCTGGCACCTTCAGCGGCAACGGTGATGGGGGCAGCAGCCAAAACCTGTGTCATCGCAGCTGAAGCGTGCCCTAATCATCTGTTCAGGGCAACCTAAGCAACCAACCATGCCCACCGGGGGACTTGAACCCCCACGACCAAGGCCACTGGTACCTAAAACCAGCGCGTCTACCAATTCCGCCAGGTGGGCGCCCACCGACTGTAGGGAAAGCCCAGCCCATCCATCCACAATGGAGGCACCCCATTCCCCCTGGCCATGCTCGCCACCCTGGGCGGACTCCTGGCGCTGCTGCTGGGCCTCGCCATCCTGCTGCTACCCCTACTGGCCAGCGAACTCAGCCGGCCCGGGGATTCAGCCTGGGGCGCCGTCGTACTGCTGTTGGGTTTGGTGCTGGTGACCTGTGCGGAACGGCTCACCGGAGCGCCCATGCTGGGCGTGCTCTGCGGCGGCCTTTTGATCGGCCGGCTGGCGGGGGAGGTTTCCCAGGGGCGCTGGCGGCAACTCAGCCCGGAGGAACAGCAACGGCTCTGGTCTGCCGAACGCTGGCAGACCAGCCTCGAGCAGGCGGCAGCTGCCCTTGCCCAGCTGCTTGCCCTGATGACAACAGTGGGCGGGAGCCTGGGCCAGTGGCTGGCGCAGCGGCGCCAACCAAAATCCAGGGGCAAGCTCTGGGTGCGCCAGGACGAGGTGCGCCAGGACCCTGCTGGCGGCATCGGCGCAACAGACAACCCCGCGGTGGTGCACTCCTTTGCCGAGATCGATGCCCTGATCGAAGCCGAAACCCCAGAAAACCCGGCCAGCCCCAGCGAATCCCAGGCCCCCAGCAGCCAGGCGGGATAATCAGCCCTTGCTGCTCCAGGCGCCGTGACCGCCAGCCCTGCGCCCGCCACCAGCTACAAAGACACCCTCAACCTGCTGCAGACGCCCTTCGCGATGCGGGCGAACGCCCGCCAGCGCGAACCCGAGATTCAGGCATTCTGGGCCGGGCAGCGCCTCTACGAACGGCTCAGCCAGCAGAACCCAGGCGAGCCCTTCACCCTGCACGACGGCCCCCCATACGCCAACGGGGCCCTGCATGTGGGCCACGCCCTCAACAAGATCCTCAAGGACATCATCAACAAAACAGCCCTGCTGCAGGGCAGAAAGGCGCGGTTTGTGCCCGGCTGGGACTGCCACGGCCTGCCGATCGAGCTGAAGGTGCTGCAGGGGCTGGGCAGCAGCGAGCGCTCCGAACTCACCCCCCTCAGCCTGCGCAGCAAGGCCCACACCTATGCGCTCGAGCAGGTGGAGGGCCAGGAGGCCGGCTTCCGCCGCTGGGGCATCTGGGCCGACTGGGAGGCCCCCTATCTCACCCTGCAGAAGGACTACGAGGCCGCCCAGATCGGCGTGTTCGGCGCCATGGTGCTGGCCGGCCACATCTACCGGGGCCTCAAGCCCGTGCACTGGAGCCCCAGCTCCCGCACCGCCCTGGCCGAAGCGGAGCTCGAATACCCCGATGGCCACACCTCGCCCAGCGTGTATGTGGCCTTCCCGGTGGTGGAGCTGGGCGAGTCCCTCTCCAGCAAGCTGGGCGGGGCACCCGCCAACCTGGCGGTGGCGATCTGGACCACCACCCCCTGGACCCTGCCAGCCAACCTGGCGGTGGCGGTGAACCCCCACCTCGAATACGCCATCTGCCGCAGCGGTGATCGCCACCTGCTGGTGGCCAGCGAACTGAGTGAAGCCTTAGCGGTCAAGCTGGGCCTTGAGCTGACTCCGGTATGCCGTCTTGAGGGCGCCGAGCTCGAAGGCATCCTTTACCGCCATCCCCTGCTGGATCGCACCAGTGCGGTGGTGATGGGGGGCGACTACATCACCACCGAAGCCGGCACGGGCCTGGTGCACACCGCCCCCGGCCATGGCGTGGACGACTTCAACACCGGCAGAAAATATGGGCTGCCGGTGCTCTGCCCGGTGGATGAGGCCGGCACTCTCACCGCTGAAGCCGGCCCGTTTGCCGGCACCAACGTGCTCAAAGATGCCAATAAGGCGATAATCGAAGCTTTGAAGGAGGCCGGCGCCCTGCTGCTGCAGGAGCCTTATGAGCACCGCTACCCCTACGACTGGCGCACCAAGAAGCCCACGATCTTCCGCGCCACCGAGCAGTGGTTTGCCTCGGTGGAGGGCTTCCGCGCCGCTGCCCTGGCGGCGATCGCGGCGGTGGAGTGGCTGCCGGCTAGCGGCCGCAACCGCATCGAGGCGATGGTGGGCGAGCGGGGCGACTGGTGCATCAGCCGCCAACGCAGCTGGGGCGTGCCGATTCCCGTCTTCTACCACCGCGAAACCGGCGAGGTGCTGCTCAACGAGGCGACCCTCAGCCACATTCAGGGCCTGATCGCCGAGCACGGCGCCGACGTGTGGTGGGAGCGCGAGGAGGCGGGCCTGCTGCCAGCGGAGTTTGCCGCCGAGGCGGCGCAATGGCGCAAGGGCACCGACACCATGGATGTGTGGTTCGACTCCGGCTCCTCCTGGGCCGGAGTGCTGCAGCAGAGGGGCCTGGGCTACCCGGCCGATCTGTATCTGGAGGGCAGCGACCAGCACCGGGGCTGGTTCCAGAGCAGCCTGCTCACCTCGGTGGCCGTCAACGGTCACGCTCCCTACAGGCGGGTGCTCACCCATGGCTTCACCCTCGACGAGAAGGGCCGCAAGATGAGTAAATCCCTTGGCAACGTGGTGGATCCAGCCGTTCTGGTGGAGGGCGGCAAGAACGAGAAGCAGGACCCCGCCTATGGCGCCGATGTGCTGCGCCTGTGGGTGAGCTCGGTGGATTACACCGCCGATGTGCCCCTGGGCCCAGGGATCGTCAAACAGCTGGCGGATGTGTATCGCAAGGTGCGCAACACGGCCCGCTACCTGCTTGGCAACCTGCACGACTTCGACCCGCGGCCGGGCAGCGAAGGTGGCGATGCCGTGGCCTACGCCGAACTGCCCCTGCTGGATCGGTGGATACTGCAGCGCACCGCGGCCCTGATCGACAGCGTGACCGGAGCGTTCGAGCGCTTCGAGTTCTACCGCTTCTTCCAGGCCCTGCAGAACTTCTGCGTGGTGGATCTCTCCAACGTCTACCTCGACATCGCCAAGGATCGCCTCTACGTGAGCGGGGCGGACGACTTCCGCCGCCGCAGCTGCCAGACCGTGCTGGCCCTGGTGGTGGAGCGGCTGGCCGGTCTGATCGCACCGGTGCTCTGCCACATGGCCGAGGACATCTGGCAGAACCTCCCCTACCCGGTGGCAGAAGCCTCGGTGTTCGAGCGGGGCTGGCCCACCGCTCCCTGCGACTGGCGCCGGCCGGAGCTGGAGCAACCGATGACGGCCATTCTCGAGCTGAGGGCCCTGGTCAATCGCCAGCTCGAGAGCTGCCGCAAGCAGGGAGACAGGGGCAGCAGCGAAGGCCGGGTGCAGGGCATCGGCGCCTCGCTTGAGGCCCAGGTACACATCTCCCTGGCGGAAGAGACCAGCACGAAAGCGCTTGCAGAGGCCCTGGCCTGGCTGGCAGGCTCCGCCCACCCAAGTGTTGACAGACTCACCGACTGGCTGCTGGTGTCGGCTCTGCAAATCGGCGGCCAGGCCCCGGAGACCGTGCTGGTGGAGGCGAAAGCCGACGGGGTGACGGTACGGGTGGCCCGGGCCCCCGGCCAGAAATGCGAGCGTTGCTGGCATCACGAAACCGACGTCGGTCGACACCCCAGCCACCCCACCCTCTGCGGCCGCTGCGTGGCCGTAATGGAGGCCTGATCAACCCCAGCCCGCAGCGCAGAGCCGTCGCCTTCCTTCCGCCCATGGCCCACCCCGTCAGCGCCGCTGAACTGATCCGGCAGCTGCAGCTGCTGCCCCACCCCGAAGGCGGCCATTTCCGCGAGACCTACCGGTCCAGCCTCATGCTGCAGACCCCCTGGGGTCCGCGCTCAGCCAGCACCGCCATTCACTACCTGCTGCGGGCAGGGGAATGGTCGTGCTGGCACCGGCTCCGCTCCGATGAGGCCTGGCATCACCACGACGGCGGCTCCTTGCTGCTCTATGCGATCAATCCCGATGGCAATGCACAGCAATGGCGGCTTGGGCTGGATCTGACGGCGGGCGAGAGGCCCCAACACGTTGTGCCGGCCGGCAGCTGGTTTGCCGCCACCCCGGCGCCCGGCAGCGCCTGGTCCCTGCTCAGTTGCACCGTGGCACCGGGCTTCGACTTCGCCGATTTCGAAGTGGCCTGCGAGACCCAGCTACCCGGCGGGGGACAGGCCATCGAAGCGATCTGCCCACACTGGCGCCGCTTTCTGGCCGGATTCAAGGGATGCTCACAAGTGGGATCAGAGCCAGGCTGAGGGCTGCAGATAGGCCTGGGGGTTGTTACCAGCCGCCAAAACCTGCTCGGCCGCTGGGTCGAGCGGGCCAGAGAGCAACTCGGCCGTGTGCAGCACCACCCCCTCGGGCAGCGATGGCTGATCGGGATCGAAACCTGTCGGATGGGTGGTGCTGCTGGAGAAACCGCGAAAGATCAGCAGCTCGTAAGGCTCGGCAGAAGAGTCCCCAGAATCGCAGGCACCGTGCAGGCGCAGCACCCGATCAGGCCGCTCGCGGCTGATCTGCTCCAGCGCGGCAATCAGAGCCTGGGCTTCCTGAGCCATCAGAACTCCCCCGCCAGCCGGCCCTGCTTGGGCAGCCGCACCAGCAGCCACTGCAGCAGGCCGACGCCATAGGCCACCAATCCCACATACCCGATGAAAGCTGCCACACCTGGGGTCCAGGCGGCTCCGAACACAAAGGAGAAGACCCCCACCAGCAGCTGATGGAGCCCAAGTGGCGGCTGGATCCAGACTGAACAGGCAGGTCGATCCAGGCTGGCGCTGGCCATACAGCCCAGGGCAGTTGAGCTGAGAGCTGCCCCCAGCAGGCCCCATACCGTCAGGCTCCAGCGCCAGATGCGCAAGGTGAGAGGCAGGGCTCGCCAGGGAGGCATGTCTGCCAGTTCCTCGTTCAGATCCACCCAGAACCAGACACTTGCCACCACCAGCAACTGAGCCAGCACCGCCAGCGGAAAACCAAGGGGACGGCGGTCTGTGAGCAGAAGGGTGACGAGCAGCAACAGACTGGCAACCTTCCAGTAGAGGCCCAGCAGCCGCACCAGGGCCCCCTCCCGCCGCAGAGCTGCCCAGATCAGCAGCACCAGGGGCAGACCAATGCTGAACAACACGGCCACTCGGACGTCGAGCCAAACCAACGAGCGATAAAGCGGTTCTGGCAGGGCTGCGAACACACTGTTAATTCGGTAAGACGCCATTATCCGCGTCCCCCGGCAGACGATAAGGTCCGTCCTATGGCCGCCTTTTCCCTTCCCAGCTGGCTCTCCCAGCGCATCGGATCCAACCGGGGCCGGGCCTGGTGCCGTACCTCCCTGGCCTCAGAAACCTCCCTCCAGGCCTCGGTGGAGACGATTTTCCGCCAGCTGCACGGTGCCGGTCCGGCAGACCTGGCCCTGGTCTTTGCCGCCGCCAGCTACGCCAGTGACCTGCCCAGGCTGCTGCCGCTGCTGCAGGAAAAACTGCGGGCCAGCCACTGGATCGGCTGCCTGGGCGGTGGCGTTGTGGGCACCGATGCCAGCGGTGCCGCCCATGAGCTGGAAAACAAGCCCGCCCTGAGCGTCACCCTGCTGCGCCTGCCCGGCGCCCAACTCCAGCCCTTTGCCATCGACACCGCGACCCTGCCCGACCTCGATGGCCCGGCCGAGCCCTGGCGTGAGCTGCTCAACGCCCCAGAGACGACCAGCGGCTCACCCAGCCCCTCGATGCTGCTGCTGGTGGATCCGAGCTGCACCCGCATCAACGACCTGATCAGCGGCCTCGATTACGCCTGCCCCGAGGCGGTGAAGCTGGGCGGCATAGCCGGGCAGCACAGCGCTGCCCACGGCTCCTTGCTGTTCGGCAACCAGGTCGCCCGGGGGGCGGTCGGCTGCATGATCGGCGGCAGCTGGCAGCTGGACCCGGTCGTGGCCCAGGGCTGCCGGCCCATCGGACCGGTCTTTGACATCGAACAGGCCCAGCGCAATGTGGTGCTGGAAGTGAGCCAGGGCCAGGAGCGCAGCAGCCCGGTGGCAGCCCTGCAGGCGATCCTTACAGATCTCAGCCCCCAGGAGCGGGAGCTGGTGAAGCACTCCCTGTTTCTTGGGGTGGGGCGCAGCAACTTCAACCTGGACAGCGCGGCGCCCTCCAAGCCAGGCGCCTTCCTGGTGCGCAACCTGATCGGCGTGGACCCGCGCAACGGAGCCGTGGCCGTGGCGGAGCGGATGCGGGTGGGCCAACAGGTGCAGTTCCAGCTGCGTGATGCGGCGGCCTCCCGCCAGGAGCTGAGGCAGCTGCTGGCCCAGCAGCAAACCCGGTCGCCCGACCCCCTTGCCACCCTGCTGTTTGCCTGCCTTGGTCGTGGCGAAAGCCTCTACGGAGCAGCAGATGGCGATGTGAATCTCTGCCGTGAGGCCTTCCGGCAAGTGCCGATTGCCGGGGTGTTCTGCAATGGCGAGATCGGACCGGTTGCCGGCAGCACCCATCTGCACGGCTACACCGCCAGCCTCGCTTTTCTCGTGCCCCGGCAAGAAGGCTGAAGGTGCGCCAGCACGTCAATCCCCTCAGCCGCTTCTTCCAGCAGCCCAGGCCCTTGCCAACCCCGGCCGAGCTGTTCCCCAGGCCCGAGCAGCCCCTCCATCTCGACATCGGCTGTGCCCGGGGGCGCTTCCTGCTGGCCCTGGCCAAGCAGGAACCAAGCTCCAATCACCTCGGAGTCGAGATCCGACTGACGCTGGTGGAGGCCGCAGAGACAGAGCGCCTGGCCCTGGGACTGGACAACCTGCACTTTCTCTTCTGCAACGCCAACATCAGCCTGCAGGACTGGCTCGGCTGCTTGCCGGCAGGACTGCTGGAACGGGTTTCGATCCAGTTTCCCGACCCCTGGTTCAAGCAGAAGCACCACAAGCGGCGGGTGCTTCAGCCAGCCCTGCTGCAGGCCCTTGCCGGGGCCCTAGCCCCCGGCAAGGAGCTTTTCATCCAGAGTGATGTGTTGGACGTGATCACACCAATGGTGCAGCTGATCGAAGCCTGTGGCTGCTTCGAGCGACCAGGCGAGGATCGGCGGCCGTGGCGAGCCACCAACCCCCTGCCCTTACCCAGTGAGCGGGAGGCCTATGTCATGGCCCGGGGCCTGCCGGTGTACCGGGTGCTCTACCGGCGCAACAACAGTCACCCTGTGCCCCTCGAACAACTGGAGGATCTGTCCAAAGGGGTTGATAATCCGGCCTGATGCCGGCATTCGCCCCTTGAGCGCTCCCACCATTCCCTTCCTGCTGCGCTGGCAGGGCTCGCTCCAGCATGCACCCAGCGGTCCCCTCGGCCGGCAGCTGACCCTGGTGGCCGGACTCATCCTCTGTGCCCTGATGGCCGGTCTGCCCCTGGTTACCCGTAGCGGCCTGAGCTTGCTGGTTCTTGCCAGTGGCCTGCTATGGCTGCTGATTGCCCTGCGCACACCCCCGGGCCCCCTGGGAGAGATTGACCGCTGGATCCTGGGAATCCTGGCCCTGGCCCTGCTCGCCACGGGGTTCTCGCCTGTGCCCCTGGCTGCCGCCAAGGGGCTGGTGAAACTGGTCAGCTACCTGGGGGTCTATGCCCTGATGCGCCAGCTGCTGAGCACCGCGCCCATCTGGTGGGACCGGATCGTGGCGGCCCTGCTGGCCGGGGAACTGGTCACCAGCGTGATTGGCATCCGCCAGCTCTATGCAGACACCGGTGAGCTCGCCCGCTGGGCCGACCCCAATTCGGTGGCCGATGGCACGGTGCGCATCTACAGCACCCTGGAAAACCCCAACCTGCTGGCGGGATATCTCCTGCCCGTGCTGCCGCTGGCCCTGGTGGGCCTGCTGCGCTGGCCTGGGCTGGCCCGCAGGCTGTTTGCTCTGACGGCACTGGTGCTGGGCCTGGCAGCCCTGGTGCTCACCTACAGCCGGGGGGCATGGATGGGCCTGGTGACCCAGGCCGGGGTGGTCATCCTCCTGCTGGCCATCCGCGGCACCCGCACCTGGCCTCCGCTGTGGCGCAAGCTGGCCCCCCTGGTGCTGCTGCTCGGCGGGGCCGCCCTGCTGGTGGTACTGGTGACCCAGGTGGAGCCCCTGCGAGTGCGGGTGATGAGTCTGCTGGCCGGCCGCCAGGACAGCTCCAACAACTTCCGCATCAACGTTTGGCTGGCCGCCCTGGACATGATCCAGGCCAGACCCTGGCTTGGGATAGGCCCGGGAAATGACGCCTTCAATCAGATCTATCCCCTCTTTCAGCAACCCAAGTTCAATGCCCTCAGTGCCTATTCCATCCCGCTGGAGCTGGCGGTGGAAGCGGGAATCCCCGGCCTGATCGCCGGCATCGGCCTGGTGGGCGCAAGCCTGCGCACCGCCACCAGACTCTGGGGTTCAGATGGCTTCTTCAGCCTGCCGGCCCTGGCCGTGATCGCCGTGATCGCGGGCCTGGCTGTACAGGGCCTCACCGATACCATCTTCTTTCGGCCGGAAGTGCAGCTGAGCGGTTGGTTCTGCGTGGCCACGCTGGCGGGTGGGGCCGCCCACGCCCGTGCCTGATCAGGCCCTGATCGCCGGCTTTGATGCCGGCCAGACCCACACCCGCTGCCGTCTGGCTGATGCCCGCAGCGGCGCCGTACTGGCCGAAGGCAAGGGGCCCGGTGTATGCCATCTGGAGGTGCCGGACGGCCCCGCGCGCTTTGGCCGCGCCCTGCGCTCGAGCCTGCGGCATGCCCTCTGCCAAATCAGTTCCTCCCGCCTGGTCGCTGCCGGGATTGGCGCCAGCGGCATTGAAGTGGGTACCCCCGTTCAGGATCGGGCCCGGCAGCTGGCGGCCGAAGCCCTGGAGCTGCCTCGGAAAGGCGTTTTAGTGACTGGAGATGAGCGCACTGCCCTGCGGGGAGCGCTGGGCAGCCGTCAGGCCGGCATCGTGGTTATCAGCGGCACCGGCATGATCGCCGTCGGCCGCAACGACTCCGGTGAAGAGCACCGCTGCGGGGGCTGGGGCTGGCTGCTGGATGGGGCCGGCTCCGCCATGGACATCGGCCGCGATGGGCTTGCTCTCACCCTGGAGATGGCTGATGGTCGCCAGGGTGATTCGCCCCTGAGATCGCGGATCTGGGCAGGACTGAACCTGGATCCCCGGGACCCGACAGCCCCCCAGACGATCAAGGCCCGAGTGGTGGCTCCAGACTTCGGCCCCGCTGGCTTTGCCCGCCTGGCCCCCCTGGTGGTGGCTGCCGCCTCCGAGGGCGATCCTGCTGCTGCAGCCGTGGTGGAGCGCTCCGCCCAAGCCCTGGCACGCATGGTTGCAACCATCGGAGCGCGGCTGGGGCTGGAGGCCCCACCCGTATGGCCCATGGGCGGGGCGCTGGAGCACCTGGAGCCGCTGCGCCAAAGGTTTGCAGCGGCCGTAGGGATCCACTGTCCTGGGGCAAGGCTGGAGCAGGCTGAGGGGGACAGCTGCAGCGGCGCCCTGGCCCTGGCCCGGCAATGCCTTGACCCTTAGCGGGATTTGAATCCACTAGGCAGCGTTGAGGTGGTGCTCGGCCTCCCTGGCCAGTTGGACGGCCCAGTGATCCACCAGCTTCTGATCCTCCGCTTCCACCATGACCCGCAAAAGGGGCTCGGTGCCGCTGGCGCGCACCAGCACCCGGCCGCAACCAGCCATGGCAGCCTCAGCCGCATCCACAGCCAGGCGAAGGGGTTCACACTGCTGCCACTGCTGGCGCCGCTGCCGATCAGGCACGGTCACATTCACCAGGATCTGGGGATAGGGCTTGAAGCTGCTGTCCATCCAGCCAGCCAGGCTCAAGCCGGCACGGTGCAGCAGGGTGGCCACCTGCAGGGCTGTGAGCAGCCCGTCGCCACTCATGCCGTGGCGGGCCGAGAGGATATGGCCTGACTGTTCGCCGCCAAGCCCTGCTCCCATCTGCTCCATCGCCTGGTGCACGTACTGATCACCTACAGCGGTGCGCTCAAGCACTCCTCCCTTGGCCTGCCAGGCCCGCTCAAAGCCCAGATTCGACATTACGGTGGCAACGATGCGGTTCGCCGGCAGTTGACCCTCGGCCAGCAGGGAGGTTCCCCACAGGTAGAGAATCTGATCGCCGTCAACCACCCGGCCCCGACCATCGACCGCCAGCATCCTGTCGGCATCCCCATCAAAGGCAAAACCCATCGAGGCGCCCTGCTCGAGCACGGCCCGCCTCAGGGGCTCCAGGTTGGTGCTGCCACAACCCACATTGATGCGCTCACCATCGGGCTCACCGTGGAGCACCGTGAGCTCGGCTCCCAGGGCCCGAAAGACAGCCTCGCCACAGGCCGTCGCCGCGCCCCAGCAGAGGTCGAGCACGATCGAGCAACCGTCCAGACGCCGCCCCAGCACGCTGGCCACAAGAGCCCGCTGGTAATCGGCCAGCAGCTGCTGGCGATCGTGCACGACCCCGTTACCCCGGAAGCCACCGGCAGGCCCCACTCCCTGCAGGCCGGCCTCAATTGCCTGTTGCTGGCCGCGACTCAACTTGGCACCGGAGGCACCAAACACCTTGATGCCGTTGTCGTGGGGGGGGTTGTGGCTGGCCGAAACCATGACTCCACCGGCCGCACCCAGGCGACGGATCGCTCCCGGGATTGCAGGCGTGGGGCAAAGACCCAGGGTCCACACCTCACGGCCGGCCGATGTCAGGCCCGCCGTGAGTGCTGCCACGAGCATCGGCCCGCTGCTGCGGGAATCCATCCCGATCAACACCGGGCCCGATGGCGGCAGCACCTGACCACACCAGAAGCCCACCTGCATGGCCAGGGCTGGGCTCAGCTGGGCACCGACCTGGCCCCTGATGCCATCGGTGCCGAAACCGGCAACGCCATTCCGCAGGGGATGACCAACGGGATTGGGAACCAGCTCGGCCATGGACAGGTGCCGCAGAGGGGCTCAGGTTACGTGGATCAGCGCCAGCGACGGGGCCACCAGATCCAGCGCACCAGCTCCCCCAGGGCCCAGAGCAGCAGTAGCCCCACCAGCCAGCCGGGAAGCCAGTTCAATGGCCACCAGGGGCGCAGCAGCACCACCAGACCCGCCCCAGCCAGCACCCGCAGCGCCCGCAGCCGCTGGGACGCACCCGGCAGGCTGGAAAGGTAGGGAGGCAGGGGATGGAATCGCACCGGCCAAACCGGATCCAGACCTCCCCAGAATGGCCGATCCCTGTCGCTGATGATCCTGGCTCGCCTCCCACTGTTATTGGCCATCACCTGCCTGGGCAGCGGCACCCTTCTGGTTGGGGCCAGGGCACTGCTCAGTCAGGTCCCTGCTGCTGATCCAACCACTCCCACCGGCAGCCTGGTGCTGGTGCGCGCACTCAGCCTGGATCCGCAACGACGGCGCGAGGCCAGCCTGCTGCTGCTGGCCCGCCAGGAGCCCAACCCCGCCCGAGCTCGCCGGCTGCTGCTGGGCCAGGGCTGGGGTAGGGATCCCCTGGCAGCGTTGGCGCTCAAAGGCGATGCCCTGGCAGCCACAGCCCTAGGCGACGCACCGGCGGCACAGCAGCTGTGGCGACAACTTCTGCGCCGCTTCCCCCGGACGCCTGCCACCGCCGATGGGCTCTATGCCCTGGGGCGCGACCAGCCCGGACTGCGCAAGCAGCTGCTGCAGCGCTTCCCCGCCCACCCGGCCGCCCTGGCAGCGGCCCTGGAGGCAGGCCCCTCGGCCCCCTCCCGGCGCGATGGGGCCCTGCACCTGGCCCGCTATGGCTTGCGCTGGCCGGGAGCCGGCCCGAAGTTCCGCCAGGCCTGCCAGAGCAAAACGGCCGCACCCAACCCCAAGCAACGCGACCAGTTGGCCCTGGCCCTGGCCCAGCTCGGCGACGGGGAGGCTGCCGTGGCCTGCCTCCAGGGCCAGCCGGCAGGCCCGGAAACCAGGCTTGCCCTGGCCAAGGGTCTCCTCACCGGCAACACCGCCCAGCAGATCCTTGGCCAGGGACAGCTGCTCGAATTGGCCCGCTTCAGACCCCAATCACCCCTGGCCGGGGAGGCCGTCAGCCTGCTCAGCGAGCAGCCAGGGGCCTCCAGCCTGCAGGCCCTCACCAGGCTGCCAGCCAGCTTGCAGAACACGGCTCCGGTTCAGGCCCGCCTCGCCCTCAACAGCCCCGATAGCGGCGCCGCGCTGGCCGTGTTGCAACGCTGGCCCAACCATCCGGCCAGCTGGGAACTGCAATGGCAAAGGGCCCGCCAGGCCCTGATGGCCCGTCAGTGGAGCGGGGCCCAGGTTTTCCTGAGTGCCCCGATCAAGCACCATCTGCCGGTGGGACTTGCGGGCCGCCAGCTTTTCTGGCTGGGTTTGAGCCAGTGGCAGCAGGGCCAACTCAGCCAGGCCCGAGCCACCTGGAGCAACCTGCTCAAGCACCATCCCCAGGGTTACTACGGCTGGCGGGCCGCGCTGCGGCTCGGCCGGGGGGATCTCAGCCTGGATCCGGACCCACGCGAAACCCTGGTGTCTCCCGTCTGGCAGCCACTCGGCAGCAGCGATCGCGAACTCGAGCGGCTCTGGCGACTGGAGCAATCCCTGGAGGCCTGGGAGCACTGGCGCACCAAGCGGCCAGCCCCCCCCAGGACCCCCCGTGAGCTGATTTTGGAAGGCCGGCTGCGTCGAGCAGTGGGCGACCACTGGATCGGACTGGGGCAGTTGGAACAGGCCAGCCTGCGGCTACCGGCCAACCAGTCCTGCAGCCTGTCCCGATTACTGGCCACTAACCTGCAGACAGCCAGCTTCGTCGCGGAGCTGGAGCAGGCTGCGGCCGGGGCCGGCCTACCGGCAACCCTGCTAGCGGCAGTGGCCAAACAGGAGTCGCGCTTCAGCCCAGGGGTGCGCTCCAGTGCCGGCGCCGTGGGGCTCATGCAACTGATGCCGGAAACCGCGGCCGAGCTCGCCGGAGCTGCCTTGCCTCCCGAGGTCCTCAGCGATCCCGGACGCAACGCCGAGCTCGGAGCCCTCTACCTCAGAAATTTGCGCCGCCAGTGGCAGGACAATCCTGTGCTGGTGGTCGCCAGCTACAACGCGGGGCCTGGAGCGGTCTCCGGCTGGGTGAATCCCCAGCTCCAACAACTGCCTGAATTGTGGATCGAAGCCATTCCCTACCCTGAGACCAGGCTGTACGTAAAGAAGGTGCTGGGCAATCTCTGGAGCTTCCAGCGGCGGCCCCTGCCAGCCTGTCAGTAAACGCTTGCAAGCCAGCGGCCCAGGAAAGCTCCGGCCAGCACCAGCACACCCAGGGCAAGCGCCAGAAGCAGGGGCGGAGGCGACACACGCACCCTGGCCAGGTCCAGCCGTGCGAGCAGAACAGTCGTTCCCAGGATGAGCACATTTGAGAGCACCTGAAGGTGCAGCAGGTAGAGCCCCCCCACCGTCACAATCAGCAAGGTGATCACCAGGCTCATCACCCGACTTGCCGCCATCACACTGGAGATCTGCTGCAGCAGCAGGTCCGGCACGGTGCAGACGAGCACCACCAGCAGGGCGTGGAGGCAATCGATCGACCAGAACAGGCTGGACAACTGGCCCATACCGGCAGGGGCAGCGCCCTCGAGCGGCTGGCTCCAATGGAGCCCTTCGTACACTGCAACCAGCGCCAGCACGGGCAGCATCGGTGCCCGCAGGGGCAACAGCAGCAGGCTCCACATTGCCTTCACGGGGGCGCCAGCACCAGGGAGATTGCGTCTAAGGGGCAACTCGGAATGCACTGCTCACAGATCAGGCAGCGTTGTGCATCGAACCGCAACTGCCATGTGGGCTGGTGCAAAGCCAAGGCCCCGCTGGGGCAGACACTCGAGCACAGGCCGCAGTCGACGCAGCGGTGCGAATCGACACTGATCTGAGCCGGGGCCCGGTTGAGGCTCACACCCTGGCTTTCCAGCCAGGTCTCGGCCGCGGCCAGTTCGTCGATATCTCCCGACAGCTCAACAACCATGGTGCCGCTCTGGTTGGGCGCGATCTGGGCCTTCAAAATCTTCGCTGCGATGTCGAAATCGACCGCAAGCCGGTAAGTGATCGGCTGGTGCACCGCCTCTCGGGGGAAATGAAGGATGAGACGCCGCTTCACCTGGAGGCATCACTGCCTTTTCCAAACACTAGCAAGCACGGGCATAGTAAAGAGATGGTGACTCCCCCCTCCACCCCAGGGCTGGGCCAGGGCGAAAGGCTGCTGCTCGTCCTGCTGGCGGCCCTCCTCGCCGCCGGGCTGCTGTGGTTCCGTGGTGGCCTCCACCCGGAAGCCCCCCTTGAGCGCCTGGCCCGCCAGTCCCTCGACCTGCAGGTGGCTCTCCAAAATGGTCGCCCAACCCTGGTTGAGTTCTATGCCGACTGGTGCGAAGCCTGTCGCAGCATGGCTCCGGCCATGGAAACCGTCGAAGCCCGGCACCGCGACCAACTCGACGTTGTGCTGCTCAATGTGGATAACCCCCGCTGGCAAGCCGAGCTGGAGCGCTACGAGGTCAATGGGATCCCCCAGCTCGAGCTGTTTGATGCCACCGGAGTGGCTGTGGGCCGGGCCATCGGCGCCCGCAGCGCCGAAGAACTGCAGGCGCTCAGCGACTCCCTGCTCAGCGGCCAGCCCCTACCCCAGCTGGCAGGCGTGGGCCAGCTGAGTGCCCTTGGGGACGATCCCGCGCCTGGGGCCGCCGCAACTGGCACCATGGCTTCGCCCCGCAGCCATGGCTGAAGCCGCCGCCATGTCCCGAGATCCCCGCTTTCGAGTTGAGCTGATCGCCGCCACCCCTAACCCGCAGCAGTGTGTATATGCGGGCATGCACCAGGACTACAGCGAAGGGTTCGTCGCTGCCGACCCAGCCAGCTGGCCCGATGAAGCCCAAGCTGGCGAGATCTGCGTCAAGAGGCTGCTGGCCGGCGAGCGGGGCCATTACGGCCCGCTGGAGCACGCCCAGATCGTGCTGAACGTGGGCTGGTTCCCCCACTCGGTGATGCAGCAGGCGCGTACGCATCGGGTGGGAGTGAGCTTTGATGTGCAGTCCATGCGCTACACGGGCAAGAGGATCTGCCAGGCGGCGAATGGCGAATTGGAGTTTGAAGAAGTATTTTACCTTCGCCCGATCGGCAATTATAGTGATCGCCAGGGCAAAAATTATCACTACGGCGCCGAACAAAGGGCCAAAGATCTGGAACTATGCCGGGCAGCTGCTGAGCGCTACCGCGACCTGCTTGCATCTGGCTTCGCCGAGGAGCACGCAAGAGGCATCCTGCCTTTTGACTACCGCCAGCATTTTGTGGTGAGCTTCACTTTGCGGGCTCTTCTGCACTTCCTCGATCTGCGAGCCAAACTCGATGCCCAGCAGGAAATACGCCAGCTATGCGACCTCCTCTGGCCCCACCTGCAGGCGTGGGCTCCCCAGTTTGCCGCCTGGTATGAAAAAAACAGGCTGCATAAAGCCAGACTGGCCCCCTAGAGCCTCCGGACTCCCGCGTCTGGACAATCTAAATGCGGGCCAGGGTGACCCGCTCAGGTTGGTGCTGATATTTGCCAGAGCGATCCTGATAGGTGGTTGCGCAAGGATCACCCTCAAAGAAGAGCAACTGGCAGATGCCTTCATTTGCATAGATGCGGCAATCAGCACCGGATGAATTACTGAATTCAAGAGTTAAATGACCTTCCCAGCTCGCCTCGGCTGGCGTTGTATTGACGATGATACCCAGACGGGCATAGGTACTCTTACCCAAACAAATCACGGTGATATTGGCGGGCACTTTCAGCTTCTCGAGCGCCACTCCTAGACCATAAGAATGGGCCGGCAGGATAAAATAAACACCATCTTCGTCCTGATTGAGAGGGGCCGGCTCCAGGTTGGCTGGATTAAAGCGCTTCGGGTTCACCACCGTGCCCGGCACGTGCCGGAAAATCAAAAATTCCCTGGCAGAGAGCCTCAGGTCGTAGCCATAGGAGGAGCAGCCGTAGCTGAGCACCGGCGAGCTCGCGGTTTCCGGATCCAGGTGGCGGACCAGGCTCGACTGAAAGGGCTGGAGCATGCCGTCGACAGCCTGCTCATTGATCCAGCGGTCGTTCTTGAGCATTGACGGGAGGAGAAAACAGGAACGACGGAGCCATCGAAAGCACCTAGAGGCCGCGCCTCAACTTGGTGACCTGGTCTGCCATGGCGATTAATTCTGGGGCCATGGCGGGGCCAGTCACAATGACATCCAGGTGGACCGGACGGCGCTCCAGGGTGGCCAGCACCTCAGCCTTGTCGAGATAACCGAGCTCCACCGCCAGTCCCAGCTCATCGAGCACCAGCAGATCCACTGACCCACTGAGCAACTGCTCTTGGCTATAGGCCCACACCTGCCGCACCGCCGCAAGCGGGCGGGCAGCCAGCTCGTCAGCCCGGGGCGGCACCGGCTCCGAGATGCAGAACGGCACGCCGGGCCGCAGCCACTGCAGGCGCCCACACAGCCAGAGGCTGCTTTCGAGCCCCTGATCGACCCCGCCTTTGAGCAACTGGCTTACCAGCACCTTGCTACCCAGACCGGCAGTCCGCAGGGCCTGGCTCAACACCGCGCCGAAACTGCCCCGAAAAGGGGCGGTATGGATCTGCAGCAGCCCCTCCTGCTGGGCCACCAAGCGCAGCGCGGGAGCCGGAGAAACTGGGTCAAGGGCGACAAGGGGAAAGCTGGCGGTCATGAACTCCCGGAAACGACAGACGCGGATGGGCGGCTGCGCGAAGCTGAATGTAGCGGCATCGGCTCGCCTCACAAGCTCCCGACCCCATCCCTAGCGGAAACATCCGTACCAACGCCAGTCGCGCCGCGGGGAGCGACGGGAAACCGTGTGCATTGCTACAAGGAACCCCACAGGCGATCCTTAGGGTCCCGAGATATGCCGGAGCCATAATGGTTGGCGCTAGCCACGGATTCAGCCGTACCGCCAACACTCCAACGACCGGAGCCCCGGGCTCGGTGGCGGTCATGGGCAGTGTCAGTCAAGCGGGGCCGACCCTGTTGGAAGTGATCCGGGGACTGGCAGGCAGCACTGCTGAGACAATAGAGAGGGGAAAAACTATCTTTTTTCCAGGTGATCCTGCTGAGAGGGTCTATCTCTTGCGCCGCGGTGCTGTCCGCCTCTCGCGGGTCTACGAATCCGGTGAGGAAATCACCGTGGCCCTGCTGCGCGAAAACAGCCTGTTTGGAGTCCTCTCCCTGCTCACGGGCCAGCGATCCGACCGCTTTTATCACGCCATCGCCTTCACCCGGGTGGAGATTGTCACCGCGCCGGCCACTTCCGTGCGCAAGGCGATCGAACAGGATGCGAGCGTGGGGTTACTGCTACTTCAAGGTCTCTCTTCACGCATACTGCAGACAGAAACCATGATCGAGACCCTTACCCACCGAGACATGAGTTCGCGGCTGGTAAGTTTCCTACTGGTGCTCTGCCGCGACTTTGGTGTGCCTGGCAACCAGGGAATCACCATCGATCTACGCCTTTCCCACCAGGCAATTGCTGAAGCGATCGGCTCGACTCGGGTGACCATCACCCGTTTGCTCGGAGACCTGCGCAACGATGGCCTGGTGCAGATCGACCGTAAGAAGATCACCGTGTTCGACCCCATCGCCCTGGCCAAGCGCTTCAGCTGAACTCCGGGGATACTGGGGCAGGTCGCAGACGCACGTGACGGGTTGGCTGCTGATCCTGACGCTGCTGGTGCTGGGAGGAGTGCTCTCCACCCTGGGCGACCGCCTGGGGAGCCGGGTGGGCAAGGCGCGGCTGAGTTTGTTCCAGCTGCGGCCACGCCGGACCGCTGTTCTGATAACGGTACTGACGGGCAGTCTGATCAGTGCCATCTCCTTCGGCCTGATGCTGCTGGTGAGCGAGCGACTGCGCACGGGCCTGTTTGAACTCGACCAACTCGAGGAGCGCCTGGCAAACAGCAGGCGCCTGCTGGCCAGCAGCCAGGTGGAGCTCAACCGAGCCGAACAGGGCAAGCGAGATGCCCAGCAGCGCTTTGAGCGGGCCCAGGCCCGCGCCAGCAAGCTGCGCCAGGAACTCGCCCCCCTGGTCTCCCAGCGCAATCGCCTGGAGCTGGAGCGCTCGCGGCTCAACCTCGAAGTGCGGGCCCGGGACGCCGAAATTCACCGCACCGAGGAGGAATTGAACCAGGTTCGCAGGCGTATCGCTGCTGGAGCCGAAGAGCTCAAAGGTCTCGAAAGCAACCTTATCGCCCTGCGACGCGGCGATGTGGTGATCACCAGCGGCCAAATCCTCTCCAGTGCCAAGGTGGCGCTGGAGCGCCCCGAGCAGTCCCGGCAGGTGATCACGGCTCTTCTGCAACAGGCAAACCTCAACGCCTTCCGCCGGGTGTTGCCTGGCCAACCACCGGATCGCCAGATCCTGCTGGTGCCTAAGGACGACATCATCAAGTTGGAGGGGCTGCTCGCCAAGCCCGGCCGCTGGGTGGTGAGCATCCTCTCGGCCGCCAACGTGCTGCGGGGGGAACGCCAGGTGCTGGCCTTCCCCGACCTGCGACCGAATCGCCCCGTCGTCAAGGCAGGCGAGGTGCTGGCCAGCACCACGATGGAGGGGGACCTAACCGGCCTGGATGGCATCAACCGCCGCTTGAACCTGCTGCTGGCGGCGGCCTATGCCCGCGCCCAGCGCCAGGGCACATTGGTGGAGGGTTTGCAGTTCGACGCGGCCAGCCTGAACCAGCTCGGTCGTGCCCTGGCAGAAAGACCCGCTGGCCAGGTGGTGCAACTGGAAGCTGTGGTGCTGCGCGATGCCGACACCCCCGATCCGATTGGGGTCCAACTGCGCTGGTTGCAACCGCCGGCGGAAGACCCCCCGAGGGGTGCCCGTCGCCCCTGACCGCCATGCCGACATCCGCTTTGGTCGCCGGGCTCGACCCAGGCAGCAGCAAATGTGGCCTGGTGCTGGCCGATGCCAGCCAGGGGCAGGTGCTGCGGGCTGCAATCCTGCCGCCCGCAGCCAGCCGGGATCTGCTGCAGGCCTGGCAGCAACAGGGCCTGGCCAGGGTGATTCTGGGCAATGGCACCGGCAGTCATGCCTGGCAGACCCTGCTGAATCAGCTGAAATTGAAACCGTGTCTGGTCGATGAGCGAGGCAGCAGCCTGGCCGCCCGCCAGCGCTACTGGAGGCTGGATCCCTCCCGACATTGGATGCGCCTGCTGCCCGATGGCCTGAGGTTGCCGCCTAGGGATATCGATGACGTCGTAGCCCAGCTGCTGCTGGAACGCTGGTTGGGAGAGCCGCTGCAGCGCCGCAGCAGAGAGGTCCTGCGTGAGTGGCCAGCAGACGGATTCAAAAACGGGCCCGCACCGTGAACACATAATCTCCGCCGGGTTCCAGCTGGTAATCAACCTTGAGCAGGTAGCGCAGCAGGGCGTCCTGAATCAGGGCCCGACCCAGCGAGGGCTCCACAGTCAGCTCCCCTCGGTCAAAGGCCCAGCGGAAGTTCCAGCGATATCCACCAGCACTCACTTCTCCCTCCAGCAACCGCTGGCTGAAGCTTTGGCGCAGGACCCGCAGCTGGGCAGTGGTCGCTGGTAGCTGAGCCATGAACTCAGGCTGGAGCGCTGTGAAGCTGAAAGCTGTTGAGCCGATTTCCCGCCCGCTCCAGGCCCAGGCGCTGAATCAGAGCAATGCCGGTTTCCACCTCACTGAGCACCGCATCCAAAAGGGGCTGCTCGGCGCCACTGAAACGCCCCAGCACATGGCCGATGGTTTGGGCGCGGCGTTCGGCCCGCTCCTCGGCCGGAGCCCCTATGCCGATTCGCAGCCGGGGGAAATCCTGGGTACCGAGGTGATTGATGGTGCTGCGCAGGCCGTTATGGCCTCCGGCACCTCCACCTGCCCGCAGCCGCAGCCTGCCGAGAGGCAGGTCCATATCGTCGACCACAACCAGCAGCTGGGCCGGATCTAGGCCATACCAGTCAAGGGCGGCACGAATCGAGCGCCCACTTTCATTCATGAAGGTCTGGGGCATCAACAGCCGCAGCCTGTTCACTCCCTGACCCACTTCAGCGAGGAGGCCCCCCAGCTTGCTGTGCTTGCGAAACGACGAGCCGGAGGCAGCCGCCAGACGCTCCAGGGCCATGAAGCCGACGTTGTGACGTGTGGAGGCGTAACTGGCCCCGGGGTTACCCAGACCTGCCACCAACTGCAGAGCCGGGCTGGTCGTAGTCACCCGAGCTCAGGATGGCTGGCCATCGGCGGGTTGGGACATAACTGCCGCTTCTGACTCAAACTCCGGAGCCTCTACGGGCCGTACCGCGGGCAGGTCTGCAGTGGTGATGGCGGATTTGAATTCCTTCTCGAATTCAGAGGAGGCAGACTGAAACCCCTTGAGGGTGCGGCCCAGGGTCTTGCCCAGCTCCGGCAGACGCTTCGGCCCGAACACCAGCAGACCGATGGCGGCGATCACCGCCATTTCTGGGAGTCCAATGCCGAAGATGTTCATGGAACCGGTTTGGGAGGAAAGGGATGGCCGCGGCCTCAGCCGAGTCCATTCCAGTTGACCGTGATGCCCTCAAGCAGCAGCGACTTGTTGTACAGCTGGAGGATCACCAGCAGAAAAACCAGAAACAGCACCATGAAGATACCCATCACGGGCGTGGTGCCCCAACCGGGAACAACCTTGCCGTATTCGGAATTGAGGGGCCGCAGGATGTCGCCGAGGCGGGTGCGTTGGGCCATGAATGCTGAAGCCTCTCAAACTTGGAATCGCTCCCATTACTGTAAAGGACCTGCGCCGCCAGCCGCGCCGGGGCGTCGAGAGTTGTGACGCAACCCGTCACCCGCACCCTTCCTCAGCCATGGACCCAACAACCACCAGCTCACCGGCCCTCTCCATGGCCCTAACTGTGCTGGCGGTGCTCCTGGCCCTCACTGGCTTCGGGGTCTATCAGGCCTTCGGCCCTCCGTCCAAGGGCCTCACCGACCCCTTCGACGACCACGACGACTGATAGCAGCCAGAAACCCAGGCTCCAGGGCAGCAGCATCCAGGGATCCCCTGCCGGCAGCTGGTCGGGGGGCAGAGGCTTGTCCAGCCCATCGAGGCGCTGCAGCAGCTGCCAGTGGGGGCCCAATTCCAGGCGGCGGCGGCAAGGGGAGCAGTTCTGCACGGTCAGCACCACGGTTCCTGCCGCCCCAGTGGACCGGCAGCCCAGCAGCAGCAAGCCCCCGTCCAGGCAGGGCAAGGCCGGTCGCCGGAAAGGCCGGCCCTGGACCAGCGCCGGCCGCAACCAGAGGGGCTCGCGAAAGGCCACGGCCTGCTCGGGCACCCGGGCACGGCCCCAGCCCGAACGACAGGGCAACAGGGCCAGACGCTGCCTTTGGCGGCCGTTGTCGGCGCCGGGATCAGGCCAGGTGGGCGCCCGCAGCAGGGAAACCCCCAGCCGGCTCGGACTCGCCGATACCCCCTGGGGGCCATCGAGTAACACGGCCAGACCCCCATCGGCAGCCACCGACGCGATCCAGCTGATCGCCGCCACCTCCCAGCGGGCCCGCTCCCGGGCCGTGACTGGCTGGGCCGGCCGCTCAAGCACCCCGCCGGAGGTGTCAGCAGCCCAGCGGTCCGCCGGCTGGGCCAGGGGTATCTCCAGGCGCAGCAACTCATGGCGCTGGCGCCAATCAACGCTCAGCACCAGCTCCAACCAGGGGGTGTTGGCCAGCAATCGCCCCTCCAGCCGCAGCCGGCTGGCACCGCACCAGCCGCGCCACAGAAAACTGGTGCAGAGCGGTCCCTGCTCGAGCCAGGCCGGCTCGCCCTGCCAAGCCCACTCCAGCGGTCGCTCCCGGTAGTCGGCGGCGATGTCCCAGGCATCCCAGAACTCACCCCGATCGGCGTAGCGCCGCCAGGCCAGGGGGCCCCCCAGCTGGGGTTGGCCAGTGCCATCCCAGAGCTGCTCCAGTCCGCGGGGGCCCAGCTCAAAGCTCACCAGACCGTTGCCGCAGCGCCAGCCCTCCACCCACACAGGCGCTTCCAAGCCAGTGGTGGATCCGGCCCTGCGCTCCAGCTCAAGGGCATCCACTCCGGCCAGAGCTGGCAGTTGGAGCCACTGGCCGCCGCCTCGGGCCGCCTGGGACGGCAGCTGATGGCCCGCATGGCTCCAGCTGCCAGCTGGCAACCTCAGGGTGCGGGCCCGGCCCGCCAGGGGTTGAAGCTGGGCAACCCACCAGCCCCGACAGGGGCCAAGCCAGGCCTGGAGGGCCCGATCCCTCTGGAGGGTGGCACGGCGGCGGGCGGCCCGCCACTGGGGCTCTGCCTGGTCAAACACCTCCGGAATCGATGTGCCCGGCAGGATGTCATGAAACTGCTGAAACAGCAGGATCTCCCAGGCAGCCGGCGGGCCTGAACCGGCCAGCGCCTGGGCAAGGTCCGCCTCCCGCAGCAGGCGCTCCAGGGTGCGGTTATGGCGCTTTTGATCGGGCCGGGTGGTGGCGCAGCCGCGGTGCAGCTCCAGATAGAGCTCATCGCGCCACACCGGCAGCCGCAGGGCCAGCGGTTCAAGTTCGGCCAGGTAGGCCCGCAGGCTGCCGTGCCGCTGGGGTGCCACCTGGTCTTGCCGCTGCCAGAGCCGCAGCTGCTCGAGCATTTCTGCGGTGGGACCGCCGCCATGGTCGCCGACCCCAGGCAGCCAGAGGGTCCCGTCCACCCCCGTCGCGCCCTGCCAGGCCAGGCGATAACGCTCCATCGCCAGCGGATCGCCATCGGTGCCGATCGGGGCGGTCATCAGAGCGAGCAGCTCGGCACCACAGCGGCTGCGCCAGCGAAACAGCCGATGGGGAAATGGGTTGGTGGCATTCCAGCTGAGCTTGTGGGTGCAGAACCAACGCACGCCCGTGGAGCGGGCCACGGCCGGCAGGCCGGCAGCAAAACCAAAACTGTCCGGCAGCCAGGCCAGCTCGTGCTCCAGCTCCGTGAAGGTGGCGGTGCTGTAGCGCTGGCCCAGCTGGAACTGGCGCAACAGCGAGGCGCTGCTGATCAGCATGCAATCGCTCTCCACCCAGGGGCCGTTGATCGGCTCGAACCGACCTGCTGCGACCGCCCGTCGCAGGCGGGTGAAAAGGGCAGGCCTGTTCTGCTCCAGCCAGGCATAGAGGGCTGGTGTGGAGTGGGCGAAATGGAGCTCGCCGAAGCACTCGATCAGATCCAGCACGGCCGAAAAGGTGCGCTCCGCCGCCCGCCAGGTATCGGCCACTGGCCACAGCCAGGCCAGGTCCAGATGGGCGTGGCCCAGCACGTGGAACCCGCCGCGCACCGGCTTGCCATTCCGCAGCCGGGCCAGCTCGGTCTTGGTTTCAGCCAACAAACCCGTGGGATCAGACGAATCCAGAGGTTCGAGCTCCAAGCGACTCTCGATCAGGGCCCCGTCATCGTGGAGGGGGCTGCGCAGCCGCAGCTCCAGCAGCACCGCCTCGCCCTGCCACCAGCGCCGGGGCAATACCCAGCGACAGGCCGTATCAAACAGATCACCCCCGTGCACCGCCTGGCCATCCACCCGGAGTTCCGCCTGGTCGGCCCACCAGCGCAACACCAGACGGGCCTGGGCCACAGGAGCGGGAAGCTGGAGCTGCCGCCAGGGTTCCGGACAGGCCAGTTCGAGCCAGAGCCTGCGCCACTGGCCTCCCCTGGGCCAGATCAACAGCCCCCGAGAGTGCCAGTCGGGGCGATTAAGCGCCCCCCAGGGATCGGCCAGGGCCTGGCCTTGGCCACCATCGGCCTGGGCCCAGCTCCACAGCGGCTGCAGATCCCACCTGAATCCGCGGGGCTGCGAACGTGACTGAAACGTTTCAATCCTCGGGGACTGCCCTGGTGGAGGGGCCTCGGGCATCGTTGGATAGCAAGTCAAGACTTCAAGGATGATCCCGCCGCCGTGGGATCGAGCAGGCTCCCCCAAACGCCTGTCACTCCCTGTCACCCGCCCGCCGTTCCCCAAGGCCGAACCATGCTCGCCCTCAAGATCTCGGTTTACTCGGTCGTTTTCTTCTTCATCGGGATCTTCGTGTTTGGTTTCCTGGCCAGCGATCCCAGCCGCACCCCCAGCCGGAAAGACCTGGAAGACTGACCACTGCAGCCCGAGCAGCGCGGATCCCTATGGAATAATCCCGCCACAGGGTTGATTGTGTGGAGAGCCTTCGTGTGCATGTGCTGTCCCGTAGCCCAGGCAAATCAAATCCCCATCAGGCTTTGGGGCTGATGCAAGGGGGCTTCAACCGCTTCGCCAGGAGCCACTGGAGGCTTGCGGCGCGCCGCCACCTGGCGCTGCTGGCCCTGCCCGCCGTGCTCCTGCCAACCCTGCTGAGTGGAGCCAGCCTGGCGGCAGATAAGCCCGGCGCCCAAGGCCTGGGAACCGACCCTCCCCCCCCCCCATCAGCCCAGGCGGACCCAGGCTTTCTGGTGATCAGGGCCGACCAGCAGGGCTACGACCAGCAACTCAATCGCTTCGTGGCCACGGGGAATGTGGAAGCTCAATTCAACGGCTGGCTGCTGCAGGCCGAGCGGGTGGAACTGGCAGAACGGAGTCGCAGCATCTACGCCTCTGGCCAGGTTCGAATCAGCAAGGGGGATCAATATCTCCAGGCCAGCCGGCTGCGCTACAGCGAGCTGGAAGGAACCGGTGAATTGGATGATGTCTATGGCGTCATCGACCAGGACACCCTGCTCAGCAACCAACCAAGGGCGGCCCAAAAGCCTTCCTTTGCCTGTCCGCCCCTGGTGGCAGATCCGGGTAGAAAAACCCTGGTGCGGCTCATCCCCCCCGGGCGCACCAGCCTGCCGACCATGCCCCCCCCGGCCCGCTGCCCCGGCAGTGAATTCACAAGGCCTGCCCTGAGTTTGAACCAGGCGCTCGAATCAGTGGCCTTCGGCCCCCTGCCTGGAGAGACTCCGCCCAAACCCCAGCAGCAAGCTGATGGGGCGGGCGAGCCGGAACAGCTCACCTCAGCTGAGCAGCGAGTGAGCAATGTGGCCTATCAACAAAGCTGGGGTACCCAGCTGAAGCTCAATCTTGACGCCGTCATCGACCCCAACGATTCGCTCAACACCGCCGGATCCGGATATGGATACCGGCCCCCCTCTGTCGAGGGGGGCAAGGTCAGCCGCATCCGCTTCCAGGGAGCCCAGATCAAGATTCAGGCCAAGCGCTGGACAGCCGAAGAGGTGGCCTTCACCAACGATCCCTTCACCCCTGCGGCGTCCTGGAGCATTGCCCGCAAGGTGGTGGCCGTCATGGACGAAAGGGGGGTGACCAAGATCAAGGGGCGCAGGGCGCAGATACTGCTTGATGGCAAGGTGTCCCTGCCCGCGATCGTCAACACCACCATCGGCGAGGAGGAGATCCGCTGGGCCGTCGATACCGACAATCAGGATCGCGATGGTCTCTTCATCGGCTACAACCTCGATCCGATCAAGCTGGGACGCAATGGCAGCCTACTGCTACAACCGCAACTGATGCTGCAGAGGGCCATCGAGGGAAATACCAACAGCTATGTACTGCCCGGCGAGAGCCTGGCCAGCCCCACCAGTGACCAGCCAGCAACCCTCGCCGACATGTTCGGCCTGCTGGCGTCGCTCAACCTGCCAATGGGCTGGATCTCCCTGAACGCCCTGGCGAGCCTTTCCACCTTCAATCCCGACAATTTCCGCTCCGGCACCCGCAGCACCGCCCAGCTGACAGCGCCCCTAAACCTGCCAGGCCACAACAGCGCCAGCGCCAGCCTCTTTGGCTCATACCGGGAGCGCATATACAATGGCAGCCTAGGATTGCAAACCGTGGTATATTCTTATGGCGCAAATCTCGCGGGCAGCATAGTACTGAATCCGCCAAAATCTGCCCAGTCTGCCCAAGCAAACGGCCCCACAGCCCAAGTGACAAACTCTCGCAGCAAAGGGCCCTTCTTGATGCCGATCAGCCTGAACTGGGCCGCCCAATCCGGCAACTACGAAGCAGCACTCTTCGAAACCAACACACTTGAAACCCTCTGGCGCAGCTACGCCAACCTGGCAATCAGCAGTACTCTTCAGCTCTGGCAGGGAGCGGCTCTAGATACCAGCGACGATCCTACACGCGGCTTTCGTTATGCATCATCTCCAGTAGTTCCAGGCTTTGGATTCGACTTTGGTGCCAGTGGATATCTGGCCAGCTACAGCGACGGTGCCAACCAGAACACGCTCACCCTCTGGGGAGGCCCCGCTTTCACCATTGGCCAATTTGACAAACCTTTTTTCGATTACACCCGCTTCTCCGCCTCCATTGCCGGCACTTTTTTGAATGGAGCCAGCCCCTTTGGTTTTGACCGAAGCGTGGATCTGCGTACCGTGAGCTTTCAGGCTGCCCAGCAGATTTATGGACCACTTGTGCTTGAGGCTGGCGCAACTTTCAATATCGATAATCGCTCACAATTTTATGGCGATGTGTCCTATTCCTATCTGGAGCTGAAACTGCAACGGCGCTCTTACGAAGTCGGAGTTTTCTACAGCCCATATGACGGCATCGGCGGCATCCGGGTAAAACTCAACGACTTCAACTTTGCCGGCACCGGTACCCCCTTTGTACCGAGGCCTAGAACCCGTTGAGATAGGGCAAGGTACCGGCCAGGCGCTCGAGCTCTGGCCCATGGGCAAGCAACTGGGAGGTGGCGTCCCACTGACCGGAAAGCAACATCATGCGTGGCCCCTGCTGCAACTCAAGCTGCCAGCGCTGGCCATCTGATGCCTGGAGGACAAGGGTGTCCAGACAAACAACGAACTCCAGCGTGGGGTCTGCGACCAGTGCCGCCTGCAGGTTCAGCACCCCGTCATGGGGAGCCGTGAAACAGGGAATGCCCAGGGCCAGGCAGTTGCCATAGAAAATCTCGGCAAAGCTCTCCCCCACCACTGCCCTTATCCCCCAGCGCATCAGGGCCTGGGGGGCATGCTCCCGGCTGGATCCGCAGCCGAAGTTGCGATTCACCACCAGCAGAGAAGCAGCCTGCGCTTCAGGCTGATCAAAGGGGTGGCTGCCGGGGCGTTCGGCCCGGTCGTCGGCGAACACCTGCCTGCCCAGACCCTCAAAGGTTATGCACTTGAGGAAGCGGGCCGGGATGATCCGATCGGTGTCAATGTCATCACCAGCCACTGCCACGGCCCGGCCGCGCAGCCCTTTGATGGGGCCCATGGGGAATGGCGAGCTGGTCATCACGGCTGGCCTGGCATCGTGGGCAGCAGTCGCCGCACATCGCTTACCTTGCCGGCAATGGCAGCAGCGGCCACCATCGCTGGGCTCATCAGCAGGGTGCGGCCACTGGCGGAGCCCTGGCGGCCTTTGAAATTGCGGTTGGAGGAGCTGGCGCTGATCTGGCGGCCCTCGAGGCGATCTGGGTTCATGGCCAGGCACATCGAGCAGCCGGGTTCACGCCACTCGAAGCCGGCAGCCAGGAAAACCCGATCGAGGCCCTCTGCCTCCGCAGCTGCTGCCACCTGCTCGGAACCAGGCACGACGAAGGCCTTGATGCCGGGGGCCACCTGGCGCCCCTTCGCCACGGCTGCGGCCGCCTGCAGATCGGAAAGACGGCCGTTTGTGCAACTGCCGATGAAACACACATCCACCGGCGTGCCGGCGATCGGCTTGCCTGGCTGAAGGTCCATATAGCGATAGGCCTCCTGGGCCAGGGGGCGCTCATCAGGATGGGTCTGCTCGAGGGTGGGCAGGGCTTCGTCAACCCCGATGCCCTGGCCCGGGGTGATTCCCCAGGTCACCGTGGGAGGGATTGCCGCCGCATCAAAACGCACCTCGTCGTCGAACTTCGCATCAGGCCCGCTGGCCAGGCTGCTCCACCAGGCCACCGCCCGATCCCAGGCCCCACCGGCAGGCGCGCAGGGCCGACCCCTGAGAGCTTCGAAGGTCGTCCGGTCGGGATTCACATAGCCACAGCGGGCACCGCCCTCGATCGCCATGTTGCAGAGGGTCATGCGCCCCTCCATCGAGAGGGCCTCAATTGCCGGGCCGGCGAATTCGTAGGCATATCCGACCCCGCCCTTCACCCCCAGAGTGCGGATCACATGCAGCACCAGGTCCTTGGCATAGACCCCGCTCTGCAACTGACCGTCCACCCAGATGCGTCTCACCTTCAGCTTGCCCATCGCCAGGCTCTGGCTGGCCAGCACATCGCGCACCTGGCTTGTACCGATGCCGAAAGCGATCGCGCCGAAGGCCCCGTGGGTGGAGGTGTGGGAGTCGCCGCAGGCCACCGTCATGCCGGGCTGGGTCAGGCCAAGCTCGGGGGCGATGACGTGAACGATCCCCTGGCGGCCGCTGCCTATGCCGTGCAGGGCGATGCCGTGCTCGGCGCAGTTGCGCTCCAGGGTTGCCAGCATCTGCTCGGCCAGCGGATCGGCAAAGGGCCGTGCCTGGGAGGTGGTGGGCACGATGTGATCCACCGTGGCGACGGTGAGCTCGGGGTGGCGAACCCTCAGGCCCAGGTCGTTGAGGGCGGCAAAGGCCTGGGGACTGGTCACCTCATGGATGAGATGCAGGCCGATGAA
>JAYKGS010000055.1:0-4553 GCA_035284945.1 Synechococcus sp. | reverse complement strand
AGGGCCTGCAGGATCGAGTAGCACACTGGAATCTCCAGCTCCGGTGCCTCGGTGAGCGACACGCGGATCGTGTCGCCGATTCCCTCGGCAAGCAGGGTGGCGATGCCGGCGGTGCTCTTGATGCGGCCGTAGTCGCCATCGCCCGCTTCAGTCACGCCCAGGTGCAGGGGATAGTGGAACCCCTCCGCATCCATGCGGTCGGCCATCATCCGATATGCCGCCAGCATCACCGGCGCCCGCGACGCCTTCATGGACACGACGATGTTGTGGAAGTCGAGCCGGTCGCAGATGTGGATGAATTCCAGGGCGCTCTGCACCATTCCCAGCGGCGTGTCGCCGTAGGTGAACAGCATGCGCTCAGCCAGGGAGCCGTGGTTCACTCCGATGCGCAGGGCCTTGTCCTGAGCCTTGAGCAGGCTCACCAGCGGCTCGAATGTATCGGTGATGCGCTCGCCTATCGCGGCGACCTCCTCGGGGCTGAATTCGCTGCGGTTGGGGTCGGGCTTGTCGAACACGAACAGGCCGGGGTTGATGCGAACCTTGTCAACGTGCTGGGCCACCTCCAGGGCGATCTTCATGCCGTTGTGGTGCACATCAGCCACCAGCGGCACGGGCTGATAGGTGTCCTCGAGCCGCTGGCGGATCTCCTTCACCGCCTTGGCGTGGGCCAGGGAAGGCACGGTGAGTCGCACGATCTCGCAGCCGGCTTCATGGAGCCGTCGGATGCCGGCGGTGGCGCCCACGATGTCGAGGGTGTCCTCATTGATCATCGACTGCACCACCACGGGATGGTCGCTGCCTATCGAGATGGCGCCCACCCGCACCGAGCGGGTTTTGCGGCGCCTGAGGGTGGTGGCGTAGCGGGGGTTGTCGGCCCAGACGGGGATGGGGGCTGCGCCCCCGGCAGCCGCTTCAGCGCCAGCAACGGCGGCGGCGGGGCGGGACGGGGCAGTAGTCATCGCAGGGCGCGGGGCGTGGCCAAAGCCTGTCACAGCCGCAGGGGAACTGGCGAGAGACCCTGCGCTTCACTGGTCGCGTGAGAGTTGTGCCCATGGCCAACCTCACCCTGTCCATCGACGACCCTGCGGGAGAACCCATCCGTGAACTCCCTGGTGCGGCAATTCCTGAGCCGTTTTCTCGAGGTGTTCAAAGCCCATCCAGCCGCCGCCGCACCTCCTGGAGGTCCTGCCAGGTGTGCCACTTCGGGCTGCCCTGCTCCCGCGAAGGATTCCTCAGCAGATAGGAGGGATGGAAGATCGGCATCAGCCAGCGGCCCTCCAGCCCGCTGTCGCTTCCCATGCTCCACTGGCCGCGCAGGCCTGTGATGCCCCCCTTCACCCCCAGCACACCCTCCACGGCAGTGGCACCGGCAAGCAGGATCACCGCCGGATTCACCAGGGCGATCTGCTGATTCAGCCAGGGACGGCAGGCAGCCTTCTCCTTGGGCGTGGGTCTGCGGTTGCCAGGGGGGCGGCACTTGACCACGTTGCACACGTAGGCATCTCGGTTGGAGTCGATGCCCACGTTCTCCAGCAACTCGTCAAGCAGCTGGCCGGAGCGCCCCACAAACGGCAAGCCGGCGCTGTCCTCCTGGGCACCGGGCGCCTCACCGATAAGCATCAGCCCAGCTGATGGATTGCCCCGGCTCACCACTACCTGCCGGCGTCCCGCAGCCAGGTCGCAACGACGGCAGGCGGCGCATGCATCCTTGAGTTGCTGTAGGGCCGAGGCCGGCTCAAACGGGGGCGCCATGGCGAGCGGGGAGGGATGGTTTTTGGCGCATTGAGTTTCGTGGCCGCTCGAACCGTAGGCGGGAAATCGGTACGGCAATATTGCTGCTACAGCTGATGCCGCGCGTCCCGATGCCGGACACAGGGATGATCGCCGCGCCTTCCACCAGTCCAGTGCTTACAGCCCGCGCCCGGGCCCTCAAGCCATCCCTCACTCTGGCCATCTCTGCCCGTGCCAGGGCGCTCAAGGCCTCTGGCCGCGACATCTGCAGCCTCAGCGCCGGCGAACCGGACTTCGACACCCCAGCCTTCATCCGCCAGGCTGCAGCCGCCGCCCTGGAGGCCGGCCACACCCGCTACGGACCGGCAGCCGGTGAGCCCGCCCTGCGGGAGGCAATTGCCACCAAGCTGAGCAGGGAAAACGGTGTGCCCACCTGCGCCGAGCAGGTACTGGTCACCAACGGCGGCAAACAGGCTCTCTACAACCTGTTTCAGGTGCTGCTGGAGCCCGGAGACGAGTTGCTGCTGCCCTCGCCCTACTGGCTCAGCTACCCGGAAATGGCCAGGCTGGCGGGGGCTGCGGTGACCCCTATCCCCAGCTCAGCGGCCCATGGATTCCGCCTCGACCCAGCCGCTCTGGAGGCTGCCATCACCCCGGCCAGCAAATTGCTGGTGCTGAACAGTCCCGCCAATCCCACCGGCATGGTGCTCGGACGCTCCGAGTTGGAAGCGATCGCCGCGGTGCTGCGCCGCCACCCCCACGTGGCAGTGGTGAGCGATGAGATCTATGAATTTCTGCTTGCCCGTGGCCACAGCCACCACAGCCTTGCCGCAGTGGCACCCGACCTGGCCGAGCGCGTTTTCACCGTCAGCGGCTTCGCCAAGGGCTGGGCCATGACTGGTTGGCGCGTGGGTTGGCTGGCCGGGCCCAGGGAGGTGGTGGCGGCAGCCAGTGCCCTCCAGAGCCAGAGCACCAGCAACGTCTGCAGCTTCGCCCAGTACGGCGCTCTTGCGGCAGTGAGCGGATCGCGCGACTGCGTAAGGGCCATGGCGGCGCAGTTCAACGAGCGCCGCACCCTTCTCAGCGATGGCCTGCAGGCGATCCCGGATATCGAACTGCAACCACCGCAAGGGGCTTTCTACGCATTTCCCGATCTCAGCCACTACGGACTCGACTCAATGACGCTCTGCAATCGCCTGCTCGAGGAGGTGGGGCTGGCGGTGGTGCCGGGCGTGGCGTTCGGGGAGGATCGCTGCATCCGCCTCTCCTGCGCAGCCTCGCCGGCGACGATCGTCGATGGCCTTGGGCGCCTGCGGCACTTCCTCAGCGGCCTCTGAATAGCTGGCTTCGGGACTGGAAACGGGACTGCAAACGGGACTGGAAACGGGACTGGCTTCGAGGCAGGAGTCAGCTGGGTGAGGTTGATCTGAAGACCTCATGGTTAATTTCCCATCCTGCGGGCGATCGCGACATCCGCGGGGTCACCATGGGCCGACTTGAAGCCCTGCCCCGCTCCCGATGTTTCGCTGCACCGGGTCCCAGTGACGGACCCTTACCGGCGAATATTGGAGGGTTCGCCTCCCCAACCGTTGACGATCCGAGAACGTTGGGCCGCCGCGCTGGCGGGCCTCTCTGTGGCCCTGCTTCCGGCGGTCATCGCCCCCCTCCCCCCCGCGCCACTGCCGCCGGTAGTTGCCCAACAGAAACGGGAGCTGCCAGTGCTGCGCATCGGCGCAATCCCTGACCAGAACCCTGAAAAACTCAACCGCCTCTATGGCCTGGTGGCCGAGGAACTGGGCAAGCAGCTTGGGGTGCGCGTCACCTACGTTCCCGTCACCGATTACGCCGCCGCCGTGAGCGCCTTCCGTACCGGCAGCCTTGATCTGGTGTGGTTTGGCGGCCTCACCGGAGTGCAGGCCAGTCTGCAGAAACCCGGGGCGCAGATGATCGCCCAAAGGGATATCGACGCCCAGTTTTACAGCGTATTCATCGCCAACACCAGCAGTGGGCTCAAGCCGATCGCGAGCCAGAAAGGGCTGAAGGAACTCCGGGGCAAACGATTCACCTTCGGCTCGGAGAGTTCCACCTCCGGGCGGCTGATGCCCCAGTATTTCCTCAGCAAGGCAGGCGTCAAGCTGAGCGATTTCGCAGGCGGAGCCCCCGGATTCAGCGGCAGCCACGACGCCACCATCGCCCTGGTGCAGAGCGGCGCATACGACGCCGGCGCCGTGAACGAACAGGTGTGGAAGAGCAACCTGCGCAGCGGCAAGGCGAATCGCAGCAAGGTGGTGCAGATCTGGCGTACCCCCAGTTATCCCGACTACCTCTGGCTGGGACAGCCCAACCTCGATGGACGCTTCGGTGCTGGCTTCACCGCCAGGCTGCGCGCCGCCATCATCGGCTGGCGGCCGAGCGATCCGGAACAGAAGCGGATCCTCGATCTGTTCGGCGCCCAGCAGTTCACCCAGGTGAAACCAGGCGAATACGCCAAGATCGAGCAGGTGGGGCGCCAGATCGGCAAGATCCGCTGACAAACCTGCGCCGGTAGGCACCTCACCGTTCAGAATCGGTTGATTGCGGCGGATACGCCCTGTGGTCTGGTTGATCGATCTGGTGTTGGTGCTGGCCGGCCTGGTGATCTGGAACCGGGCCGGCAACGAGTCAGATGAGGCCTGGTCACTTTTCCTGCGCTTCATTGCCATAGTGGATCTGGGGTTCATCACCTTCTGCAACGGCCAGCTGCTGATCGAGATCCCCATGCTTGCGCTGGCGCTGGTCCTGCCATCGGCCGCCAGCCTGGAACGGCGCCGGCTCTGAGATGG
>JAYKGS010000054.1:0-3217 GCA_035284945.1 Synechococcus sp. | reverse complement strand
GCCGCATCAAGAGCACCGCCGGCATCGCCACCCTGCTTGCCGAGGGAATCGGCGACACGATCCGCGTGTCGCTCACCGAGGCACCGGAGCTGGAGATTCCAGTGTGCTACTCGATCCTGCAGGCCCTCGGCCTGCGTAAGACCATGGTGGAATACGTGGCCTGCCCCAGCTGCGGCCGCACCCTGTTCAACCTCGAGGAGGTGCTGCACAAGGTGCGCGCCGCCACCTCCCACCTAACCGGCCTCGACATTGCCGTGATGGGCTGCATCGTCAATGGCCCCGGTGAGATGGCCGATGCCGACTACGGCTATGTAGGCAAGATCCCCGGCACCATCTCCCTTTACCGGGGCCGCGAGGAGATCCGCCGGGTGCCTGAAGCCGAGGGGGTCGAGGCCCTGATTGCGTTGATTCAGGAGGATGGACGCTGGCTGGATCCCTGAGGTCGATTACAGCGCTAGTTTGAAAGTCCCTTTACCCGGCCTGATCCGCTCTTTCAGATGGCCAGCTCCCGCACCAGCATGCTTGTGCTTGTGGGCATTGGAGCCTGTGCTGCCACTGCGGTGGTGGCAAGGGAAGTGGTGACATCCCCGGGGGGGTCTGCGCGGATCAGCGACAGTCCCAAAGAGGTGATCGACCAGACCTGGCAGATCGTCTTCCGCGACTACCTGGATATCAACGGCAAATACAAGCCCGAGCAGTGGCGCCAGCTGCGCAGGGATGTGCTTGCCAAGAGCTACGGGAGTTCCAAGGAAGCCTATGAATCGATCCGAGGCATGCTCGCCAGCCTCGACGATCCCTACACCCGCTTTCTGGATCCGCGGGAATTCAAGGAGATGCAGATAGACACCTCCGGGGAACTGTCAGGGGTGGGCATCCAGTTGAGCCTCGATAAGGAAACCAAGAATCTCGTTGTGGTCTCTCCGATCGAGGGTTCACCCGCCTCTCGGGCCGGCGTCATGCCCAAGGATGTGATCACCGCCATTGATGGCAAGAGCACCAAGGGCATGAGCACCGAGGATGCGGTCAAGTTGATTCGCGGCCAGGCCGGCACTTCGGTGACACTCACTCTTCAGCGCAAGGGTCAGATCCTGCAGGTGCCCCTCACCCGCGAACGCATCGAGCTCCATGCCGTTGATCATCAGATCAATACCAGCTCAGATGGCGTCAAGGTCGGCTACATCCGCCTGCGCCAGTTCAATGCCACCGCCACCAAGGACATGCGCCTGGCGGTCAAGGACCTGGAGGAGAAGGGTGTGCAGGGCTACGTGCTTGATTTGCGCAGCAACCCCGGCGGCCTGCTGATGGCCAGCGTGGAGATAGCCCGCCAGTGGCTGAACGAGGGCACGATCGTCTCCACCAAGACCCGTGACGGCATTCAGGATGTGAAGCGGGCCAATGGTCGGGCCCTAACGGCCAAGCCCCTGGTTGTGCTGGTCAATGAGGGCTCCGCCAGTGCCAGTGAAATCCTCTCGGGCGCCCTCCAGGACAACCAGCGGGCTGTCCTGGTGGGTCAGAAGACCTTCGGTAAGGGGCTTGTGCAGTCGGTGCGCGGCCTCTCCGATGGCTCCGGCATGACCGTGACCATCGCCAAATACCTCACCCCCAGTGGTCGGGACATCCACAAGCACGGAATTGCTCCGGATGTGCCGGCCAAGATGAGCGAGGTGGAGGCCCAACGGCTCAAGCTGGAAGACCTGGGCACCAGGAAGGACAGCCAATACCGGGTGGCCGAGACCACCCTGGTCAAGCGACTGCGCAGCGCCAGCGGCCCATCCCAGGCCTACAGGCCAGATAGCGCCAACCTGCCGGCTGCCCTGGACACCACTACAAAACCTTGAATCCCCAGCCTTCCATATGGGACGAAAAGCCCTGGTGGTGTCAGCCATGGACCATCCTGCTGACGGGAATCGGCATGTCTGGGGCCAGCTGGCTGATGTTGCAGCGTTGGTGGATCACCATTCCAGTCGTCGCTGCTGTGCTGGTGTGGTGGTGGCTGTTTCTGGTGATGGTGCCGCGGGCTAACCGCGGCGAGTAGCTCAGGCCACTGGCTGCATCAGCCCTCCGCCGGGGCTGGAGTCGTCATCGTCGTTGTTGCCGGTGTCGCCCTGCATCAGGGCATAGATACCAAGGGCCAGCAGGCTTACCAGGCCGGAAATCAGACTGAAGCTACCCGAGAAACCTGACCCCAGCTCGACAACCTCGCCCATCTCGTCCTCGTTGCATTACGTCTCACAATTGTAACGGAAGTTTGAGGGATGTGTGGGCGGGCGGGCGCCACTGATGGCGCTGTTGCTGGAGAAGCCCCCCTTTCTTCTCACACCGCCACCACCGCCGCGTTCTGCTGTGCCTGCTGCTCTGCTCGCTGGACCTCGCTGAGGCCATCGGTGCCGGGGATCTGGGCGGCCATCTGCTCCAGCCAGCCCTTGAGCTCCTCCACCTGCTTCTCGATCGGCAGCGCCCCCAGGCCCCTGGCCAGCACCTTGGCGGTGCTGCCGGACCCGGCCTGAAATAACAGGCGGCCGTGCAGGTGCTGGGGCAGCCCCTGGCGCAGCAGCCGGAAGGCGGGTTCCTCCATGGGGGTCTCCAGGGAGATGTTCGGTTTTTCGGGCTTGATGCGCGAGAAGCCACACCGCCTGGCCACCTGCTTCAGCTCCATCAGTTGCAGCAGCGACAGCACCGGCGCTGGAATGGCGCCATAGCGATCTACCCAGTCTGCCGCCAGCTGCTGCAGCGCTTCGGTGCTGACGCAGTCGGCGGCGGCCCGGTAGGCGGCCATCTTCTCGTCGTTGTCTGTGATCCAGTCGCCCGGGATGAAGGCGCTGATCGGCAGGTCTATCTGGGTGTCCTCCACCGTGGGGATGTCCTGCCCCTGAATCTCAGCCAGGCACTCCTGCAGCATTTCCATGTAGAGATCAAAGCCGATGGTCTCCATCTGGCCGCTCTGCTCCACCCCCAGCAGGTTGCCCACGCCGCGGATCTCCATGTCGCGCATCGCCAGCTGGTAGCCCGATCCCAGTTGGGCGAATTCCTGAATCGCCCGCAGGCGCTGGCGTGCCGCCTCGCTGAGGGAAGCATCACCGGGATAGAACAGCCAGGCGTGGGCCTGGATGCCGCTGCGGCCCACCCGGCCGCGCAGCTGATACAGCTGGGCCAGGCCGAATTTGTGGGCGTCCTCGATCAGGATCGTGTTGACGCGCGGAATATCCAGGCCGCTCTC
>JAYKGS010000053.1:0-28250 GCA_035284945.1 Synechococcus sp. | reverse complement strand
TGCAGCTGGTAGTAGGCCTCGCTCACCTGCAGCTGCAGCGTGCGCAGCTGGTTGGCGTAGGTGTTGCGCTGTTGCTCGAGATTGGCGCGGGCGGCGCGCACGTTCGGGGTGCGGGCGAAGTCGAGCAGGGCGTAATTGAGCTGGAGGCCGCCCTCGAAGGCACTGGTGCCGGAATTGGCTTTCACCCAGCCGCCCTCGGGCACGTAGAACGGCCCGGCGGTTGGCAGGCCCTGTTGCGGTTGGCTGGAGGGCAGGCTGGGGTTGGTTGGCGTTAGCAGGCCAGTGCCGCTGAACAGGGGCCCGAAGCCAAGGTTGTCGTTGGGCGCCAGCGCTGTTTCGGTGCTGCGGCTGCGCTCGTAGCCGCCCGAGGCAAAGGCGCTGATCGTGGGCCAGTAGGTGCCCAGCGCCGCCTGCAGGCTGGCCAGGGCTGAGGCCACCTGCTCCCGCTGGGCCTGCAGGCTGGCGCTGTTGGCGAAGGCGATGGCCAGGGCCTGCTCCAGGCTGAGGCTCACCACGCCGCCGGCCTGGAGTTGCTGGGGGGTGGGGAGGTCCAGGGGCGGACCAGCCACCGTGTCAGCCGGCTGGATCGGGCCGCTGGGGGCCTGGTTGGCCCGGATCAGGTTGGCGGGCAGCTCCGGGGCGCTGAGCACATCTCGCACCGCGGGCTCGGGCTCGCTTGGCAGCAGCTGATCCAGGGCCCGCAGCTGGGCATCCAGGTTGCGCCAGCTGCGCTCCAGCAGCTCGGTGCCTTGGCCCGACCGGAGCGGGGCTCCAGGGGCTATCGCCCCTGGAGCCGCCTGCACCGTCGGTGCGATTTGGAGGGGGATCAGTCCCAACCAGACCAGAACCAGGGCACGATTGGGCATTGCCAAGTTGCTATGGATCAGCGCCTGAAGAACCTCACTCTGCTGCGCGCAGCGGCTCTCCTGTTCCTGGGGTGACCAGCTTCTGGGCCGGCAACGGGCTGGCCGTGAGGCTGGCGCATGGCCGATATCGGTGAGATCAGGTCGCCTGCACAATTGCCGACCAGTTTGCTTCCCCATCCCGGATGGCCTGCTCTGCCTGGCGGCACAACAGCAGGCGGGCGGCAATGTGCTCCAGGCGCTCCAGAGATGCTGTGTTGGCGGTGGGGTCGCTGAGTTCATAGATGATTTGCTGCCAGTCGCGCGGCAGCAGCAGCCCGTCGGCTGGAGGCTGGGGCAGGCCGCGCCGGTTGCGGATCTGGTGCTCCCATCGCCCCAGCTGGATGGCCATGGCGTGCAACAGCTCAGCCTCGGACTGGTGCAGCCGCTGCACCAGCTGGGAATCCCGCCGGGAAGGGGCTTCCCGGACCATGCCGACCACCATGGTGATCAGCCGGGAGGCGGTGGCCTCGAGCACCCTGAGCAGCTGCTGGCTCGGGTGGCGCTCCGGCCAGGCTCCCAGCTCCGCCAGCTGGGACGGCCGTTGCTGCCGGATCAACTGCAGCCGGTTGCGCAGGGCCCGATGGCTAGCCATCGCTGCCATTGGCGGAGCGGCCTCCGCGCTGTTCGGATCCACTCTGGCCGCCAGCTCTCTGTAGCAGCTTTGGAGCTGGCCCAGCAGATCCGCATACATGCCCAGGCCGATGTCCAGGCTGCGGGCCGGCCAGAGCAGCCGCAGGCTGAGCAGGCTGATCATCACGCCGAAGGCCGTCCAGAAGAAGCGGAGCGGGATCCAGCTGGCCAGGTCGCCCTGGTGCACCAGCCAGCCCATCACAACGATGATGCCGCCTACCTTGTATCCCACCTTCAACCCCAGGGCTCCCCCCAGCAGCCGCAGGCAGCCCAGGGTGATAGCGAGCGCCAGCGGCATCGGCAGGCTGGTCAGGCCCCGGTAACCCACCAGCAGCAGCAGCGAGCCCAGCACCGTTCCCAGCAGCCGCTGGCGCCCCAGTTCGATGGAGGTGCCGTAGGTTCCGGAGGAAACCGACAGAACGGCCAGGGCCACGTACTGACTGTCGCCCAGTTTCGAGAGGCTGGCAAAGGCATTGCCCAGCCCGGCGGTGAGCGCGATGCGCAGGGCGTTGCGGTTGATCACTGCGGGGCCAGGCGGTTCAGGCCGCCGAGGCAGGCATGCAGGGGCCGCAGTTCCTCGGCCAGGGCCAGCAGGGGCAGCAGGGGCAGCTGGAGCCGCCCGGCCAGCTCCAGCCAGAGCAGGCTCTGGCGCTGGGGGGTGGGGCTGGGCACGGCCACAAGCTGCTGCTGCAGTCCCGCCACCGCGCTGCGCAGCAGCTCAGCGCGCCCAAGCTGTTGCGCTGGCAGGCTTGCCAGCACCCGTTCCCAGGCAATCCAGTGGAAATGGGCCTGTTGCCAGAGACGCAACCGCTGCTCCCAGTGGCTCCAGCGCAGCTGGCGGTGGCGGGGCCCCTGCCGCTCCTGGGCCACCAGCTGCTCCATGCGCTGCAGATCGGCGGTGAGGGGGGCCGGGTCGAGGGGGTCGGGTCGGGGCCCGTCCTGGGTGAGCCAGGCGGCGTAACGACCCAACTGCTGCTGGAGCTTGAGGCGCAGGCGCCCATCGGCCAGCTTCATCTCCGTGTAACGACTGCGCGGCCAGAAAAGCGAGCCCACGCCGATAGCGACGACGCAGCCAACCAATGTGTCCAGGGCCCGGTTAAACACGTAATCCCAGTTGAGAACCGTGTGGCTGGGGATCATCAGGAACATCACCGCCGTGAGGCTGGCGGTGCTGAGGGCGCTCTGCCAGCCAAGCATCTGCAGCAGCGGAATCATCACCAGCAACGAAACCAGCACCCCGACCCAGCCCGACAGCACTGTGTGCACCAGGAAGGTGATCAGGCCACCCATCACGGTGCCGAGAATGCGCACGGTTGCGGCCTGAACCGTCTGATCGTCGTTGTCATCCACAACCATCACGACCGCCAGCAACGGATACCAGAGAAACTGGATCCGAGCGAACCAGGAGGCAATGGCTGCGGTGATCAAGACGGCGACGAACCACTTGAGGCTGTTGCGCAGCAGGAGGTTCGGCACGGGCCGCGTCAATGGGCAATTACCTGGAGCTTATGGGGTCCAGCCACGCTGCGCCTGTCAGTCGTGAGGAGCCGGCCGTGAGAGGGCAGCCATGAGCTGGCTGCCGGCCCTCAGCCCCGACCTGCAGATCCTGCTGCGCATGGGGTTGGCCGTTTTGTGCGGCCTGGCGGTGGGCATCAACCGCGCCCACCACGGCACCATCAGCCACCCCAACCGTCTGCGGGTACATGTCCTGGTAGGCCTCAGTTCCTGCCTGATGGTCCTGGCGGCGGGGGAGGATCCCCAGGCCCGCAGCCGGGTGATTCAGGGGGTCGCCACCGGAATCGGCTTCCTGGGGGCGGGCGAGATACTGGTTCCCCCTGCGGGGGGAAAGAAGGGCCCACCTGAGGTGCGCGGATTGACGAGTGCCGCCTCGATCTGGTTCACCGCTGCCCTAGGAGTGACCGTGGCAGCCTCCACACCCTTACTGGCCGGGGTGGCCCTGATACTGGCCCTGATCACCCTGTCGCAGCGGAGCAACGGCGAACCTGAGGAGGATGGAGATCAGAACAGGAATCGATAGCGCCCATTGTCGACTGGCTCCTCCGCTGCAGGGCTGGGCCACTCGGCGTCCCAGTAGCTGATGTCGTTGCGATAGAAGGGGCGTCCACCAAGCCGTTTGGTCTCCAGCTGGGTGGTGCCCATGGCGGTTATCAAGCCGCCCAGCTCCATCGGGCCCAGATCTGTTCTCAGGTTTTTGCCGGCTGCGGCGAGCAGCACCGGTAAGCGCACCAGATGCTCGGGTCTGGTGAGTTTGCGAAACAGGGCCTGCAGGGCCAGCTGCTGGCGCTCCAGCCGACCGATGTCGCCCATCTCATCGTGACGAAAGCGCAGGAAGCCCTCCAGATCGCGGCCCTTGAGGTTCTGCAACCCTGGCTGCAGGTCGATATGGAGACCCTGGCTGTGATCGCTGTAGGCCATCCGCTTGGGCACGTCCACCTCGATTCCACCCAGGGCATCGGCCATGCTCCTGATGGCCGACAGGTTCACCACCACATGGTGGGTGATCGGTCGTCCCAGCTTGCGGGATAACTCAGCCTTGAGCAGATCTGTCCCCCCAAGGCTGTAAAGGGCATTGATCTTGTGGGGGCCATAGCCCTCCGCTTCGATGTACGTATCCCTGGGCACCTGGGTTATCCGGGTGACACCGCCATCCACCCGCAGGCTCGCAATCACATCGGTGTTACCACCGCCCACATCCGTGCCCAGCAGCAGGATGTCCTGGTTGGTGATGCCGCTCCAGGCCGCGAAGGGATTGGTGATGGCAGGGTTTCTGCGCGAGCCCCCATCGGAGAGCAGTCGGGAGAGTGGTGCCGCCAGCAGCAGACCCCCACCCAGCCCGATACCGATCGCCAGCAACACGGAGCCGCGCCTACCCCGTCTGCGGGGCCGATGGTTCTGGGTGGGTCTCATCCGCCAAAAGCTATGTCACGGTCAGGGCCCACCTGACCAAAGGGTTCGCCGCTGCGCAATCCGGCCTGCACGCGCCAAAGGTTTGCATAGGCGCCAGATCGGGCGATCAGCTGCTCGTGATGACCACTTTCAATGATGCGACCCCGATCCATCACCACGATGCGATCGGCATGGCGCACGGTAGAAAGCCGATGGGCGATCACCAGGGTGGTGCGTCCGGCGGTGATGGTCTCGAGGGAGCGCTGGATGGCGGCCTCAGTTTCATTGTCAACTGCAGCGGTGGCCTCATCGAGGATCAGCACCGGAGGATTGCGGAGAATGGCCCGAGCCAGGGCGATGAGCTGGCGCTGCCCGCCGGAGAGGCGCTGGCCCCGCTCCCCCACCAGGGTGTCGAAGCCCCGGGGCAGGGCCTCGATGAAGGCACCCGCCCCAGCCAGAAGGGCAGCCCGCTCAATGGCTGGCCGCCCCGCTTCAAAACTGCCATAGGCGATGTTCTCGGCGACGGTCCCGGGGAATAGAAACACCTCCTGGCTCACAGGCGCGATGGCGCGGCGCAGGTGGTCTAGGCGCAGCTCCTGAATCGGGATGCCATCAAGACAGATCCTGCCTGCCTGAATCTCGTAGAGCCTCAGCACCAGCTTCACTAGCGTGCTCTTGCCCGAACCGGTGGCGCCCACGATGCCGAGCGTGCTGCCCGCCGGCACCTCCAGGTTGAAATCGGAGAGCAAGGCTTCACTGCCCCCATAGCCGAACCCCACGCCCTCAAAACGGATCGCCCCCCGCACCTGGGCCAGGGGCAGGGGACGCTCGCCGCCGGGGATCGCAACCGGGGTGGCGAGCAGGTCGAGCACCCGGTTGGTGGAGGCCATGGCACGCTGATAGTCATCGAGGGTGCGGCCGAGGGTGGTGATCGGCCAGAGCAGCCGCTGGGTGATGAACACCAGAAAGGCGTAGCTGCCCGTGGCGATCTCCCCGCGCCAGGCCTGAAGGCCGCCAATCACCAGAATGGCAATGAATGCAAACAGAATGGCGTAGCGGATCAGCGGCACGAAGGCGGCCGAAAGACGGATGGCACGGCGGTTGGCCTGGCGGTAAGACTCACTGAGCCGCTCCAGCCGAGCCAGCTCCCAGCGCTCGGCTGAGTAACTCTTGATGGTGAGCATGCCGCCGAGATTGTTGGCCAGCTGGCCGGCGAGATCGGCAGCCTGGCCCCTGACAGCTGCATAGAGGGGGGTAAGACGCCGCTGGAAGCGCAGGGAACCCCAGAAGATCAGGGGAATCGGAATGAAAGCCACCCCGGCAACACCAGGAGAGAGCAGCACCATCGCGGTGCCAACCGCAATGACGGTGGTGAGCAGCTGCAGGATCTCGTTGGCGCCGTGGTCGAGGAAGCGCTCCAGCTGGTTGATGTCGTCGCCCAGCACGGCCATCAGCCGGCCCGTGCTCCCCATTTCAAAAAAGCCCATCTCCAGCCGCTGGAGATGGGCGTAGGCCTCAAGTCGCAGCTGGTGCTGCAGCATCTGGGCCAGGTTGCGCCAGAGCAGCCCTTGCAGGTATTCGAAAATCGACTCGGCGCTCCAGATCCCAAAGGAGAGCACCGCCAGCAGCGCCAGCTGGCTTGGCACGCTGATGAAACCGAAGCGGGCCAGCCAGGCGGTGTCCTGCTGAACCACCACATCCACCGCCAGGCCGATCAGTACCGGCGGAGCCAGATCGAAGAGTTTGTTCAGTACGGAACAGGCCGCCGCCAGAGCCAGCTGGGAGCGATAGGGCCGCAGGGCCTGGATCAGCCGCGGCAGAGCAGGATCCCTGGCTGGCAGGGGCCGGGCAGGGGTGCTCCCCGGAACGGGAAGGGGCCGGCCTACCAGCGGTTGCCACCGCCGCCATAGCCACCGCCGCCACCGCGGTTGCCGCCGCCACCGCCACGGTTGCCACCGCCGCCACCCTCCCTGGGGGTGGCCTTATTCACACGAATCATGCGGCCCATCCATTCGACATCCTGAAGATCGTCAATGGCCTTTTGTTCGGAAGCGTCGTCAGCGAGCTCAACAAACGCAAAACCCCGCTTGCGACCGGTTTCCCGGTCAAGGGGGAGGCTGCACTGGCGCACCTCTCCGTATTGGCCGAAGAGATCAAGCAGGTCCTCGCGTTCAGCTTGAAACGAGAGGTTGCCAACGTAGATGGTCATTAATGGAGCAAAATCCTGGAATTGAATCGGGAGATGCTGAGGTTCCCAGGATGTGCCAGTAATGCTGGGCACTCCTGATAGGCCAGACCATCTTCAAATCGCCTTTAAGTGTAGCGGCCACAGGTCGCCCAAACCCGCCATGGCAAGGCTCCATGGAGAACTGTGAAGCACTCCTGAAGAGACCCTTTAGGCCATCGGCCTTGAACCCGATCGTGCGCCATTGTCAGCAAACTCTGATTAAGCAGGACCCCGCCCATGCCTGCCCCTGTTCCCTGGAGCCTCGCCTGGCACAAGGATGGCGAACTGGCCACCCAGGATCGCCTCGACCTCCTGCAGAGCTTGATCGGCACTGAGAATGCGGACTATCAATGCTCTTTGATAGTCGCTGTCGAACGGCTGCCCGTGGCCGAACTGACCAGCGCCGACCTTGGCAGCATCACCAGACTGTGCGCCTGAATGGGCATAGGTATGAACAGGCGCCTAGTTGATGGCTCCCTGGACGGGCTGCGGTGAGGATTTCGTCACCGAGCGCAGGTCCGGCGAACGCCCGCAGGCCTCGTTGGCGTCCTCCACATCACTTCCCTGGGCGACCCGTCCACCCACACAGTCACAGGTTCGGTCAATCAGAGCTGGGGAAAGGGTTTTTCCCTGTTGCCTCAGCTCAGCCTGATAGGCAGAGAGGCAAAAGGCCTTGACCACCTCTGCAAGGCTGGCGGCTCGAACGTCACTTCCCGAGACGGCAAGCACCAGCAACAGCAGGCCGTGGGGGGTTGATCGCAGGTAGGGAAGGCGCATGGTTGGGCTGTTGATGGCAGCCCGCCGACCTTGCCCTCATCCCTGCAGTCGGGAGAGTTGCAGGGGTTTGTTCATGACCCGCAGCTGGCGCAGGCCCTGAAACACCTCATCTGGCATGCCCTTGGGGAGGTCGACAGTGCTGTGGGTATCGAAGATCTGAATTCGGCCGATCGAACGTCCATTCAGACCAGCTTCATTGGCAATGGCACCCACGATGTTGCCCGGCTTGATCCGATCTCGCCAGCCCACTTCGACGCGAAAGCGCTCCATGTGGTCTTCCGGCGGACCGGATGGACGCTCGCCGCGAGCACGATCGCGATCTCGCCCCCCCACCAGCTCCCTGCCGCCATCGCGGCCTGGCCCGCTCTGGCGCACCTGATGGAAATTTTCCTCAGCCTGCAACAGCAGGGGCCGGCCAGCGAGAACCATCTCGAGAGCTGCCAGGGCCAACTGCTCCGGACTGGAGCCCTGCTCCTGGGCAACCCGCTGCAGAATTTCGCTCAACAGGGCCCGTTCCTGCTCACTGCTTTCAGGAGCCTGAAGACAACTGGTTAGCTTTGCGCGCATCCGATCCAGCCTGTTCTGATTGATGGTGGCGTTGCTGGGAACCTCCATCTCCGCGATCTGTTTGCCCACTACCCGCTCGAGTCCGCCCAGAAAGCGCCGCTCCCGTGGCGTGAGAAACAGAATCGCATCCCCGGTGCGGCCGGCCCGGCCAGTGCGGCCGATCCGGTGAACGTAGGCCTCTGCATCAAAAGGGATGTCGTAGTTGATCACCAGCCCGATGCGCTCCACATCGAGTCCGCGGGCCGCCACGTCAGTGGCCACCAACACGTCCACCTGGCCACTTTTGAGCCTTTCGATCGTGCGTTCCCGCTGGGCCTGGGGGACATCGCCATTGAGCACCGCCACGTCATAGCCGTGTTGCTCCAGGGATTCGGCCACGGTGATGGTGATCGCCTTGGTGCGAGCGAACACAATGACGCCTTCACTGGTCTCGGCTTCGAGAACGCGCTCCAGCGCAGCCAGCTTGTGGGGCGCATGCACCACCAGGAAGCGCTGGCGAATGAGGCTGGCATCTGCAGCTTTCTGCCTGATGGTGACCTCAGCGGGGCAATTCAGATACTTCTGGGAGATGCGTCTGATCTCGGCCGGCATGGTGGCTGAGAACAGCACTACCTGACGTTGTTCCGGCAGTTGTTCCAACACCCATTCAACGTCGTCGATGAAGCCCATGCGCAACATCTCATCGGCTTCATCGAGCACCAGGGTCCGCAGCCTGGAGAGATCCAAGGTGCCCTGGCGCATGTGATCCATTACCCGGCCGGGGGTGCCCACAACGATCTGTACACCGCGCTTGAGCTGGTGAATCTGATCGCGGAAATCAGCGCCCCCGTAAATTGCCAGGGTGCGAACTCCGTTCAACCGGGATGCATAGCTGTTGAATGCATCAGCCACCTGGAGCGCCAGTTCACGCGTTGGAGCCAGCACGAGCACCTGGGGCCCGCGCTGGGCCGGATCGAGCCGGGCCAGCATCGGCAGGGCGAAGGCCGCGGTCTTTCCTGTTCCGGTCTGGGCCTGACCTACCAGGTCGCGGCCGAGCATCAGCTCAGGAATGGCAGCTTTCTGGATCGGCGAGGGCTCCTGATAGCCGATGGCCTGGAGGGCCTCGAGGATTTCAGAGCCGAAACCGAAGCTCGCAAAGCCGCTGCCGGCGCTGATGGCCGGAGCAGGAGTATGGACAACCACATCTGTGGGTGCGAGGCAGGGTGAACTGCCGCCGCTGGAAATTTCAGTCACTGGATTTGCTCGGGCCTGGTGAAGCAGGGCTTGGAAAGCTCTGGCTGGGAAAATCCTTGAACGCAGGCCGGCAGAAACCCCATGAAGGCAACGATCACTGAGTAGATGAAACCACTGAGTGGATGACACTGAGTGAATGAATTTGAGCTGGTGCGCGCGCGGCTTACCAACCTATTTTCAGATGCTCAAGTGCTGATTGCCAGCAATCAAAAAAACTGCCCTGCCCTTGAAAAAGGCTTGTTTACAACCTACCACCTCCCCGCCCCCTGCCAGCTCAGATCCGGCCAAAGTCATCATCCAGGCGTTCAATGTCGTTCTCACTGAGCCATTCGCCGCGCTGCACCTCCACGATTTCCAGGTCCCTCGTGCCGCCACCGGCTCGGTGCAGGGATTCCCGGGGAATGAACACGCTGGTGCCAACGACAGCGCTGATCCGTTCATTGGCCACCTGCAGTTCCCCATCGCCTGCCACCACAACCCAGTGCTCGCAGCGGTGCTGATGTCGCTGCAGGCTGAGCCGCTGGCCTGGGCGAATCAGGAGCCGCTTCACCAGGTACCCATTGCCACGGGCAAGGGTTTGATACCAGCCCCAGGGTCGCTCGACCCTTTCAGGCGGGCCTGGAAACTGAAAGGATTTCACTCCGCCAGGCTGGCGGAGAGGGGCTGGGATGGCAAGGCGGTGCTGGGCAGCGGGGTGATCAGTGTCGCCTTCTGCCTCGCCCTGGTCAGGGCCGTGTAGAGCAGGCGTTGCTGGGGCCGGCCGGTGTCGGGCATCAGGACCCACACCTCCCCAGCTTCGCTGCCCTGGGCCTTGTGCACCGTGAGGGCCAGGGCGGGCTCGGCGTCCGCCAGCTGGGCCGGGTGGATCAAGTGGGGCTCTGGGCTGTCGGGGTTCGTAAACAGCAGCCGGCGCTCGCCGCCCCACTCCACCACCAGGCCCAAATCGCCATTGGCCAGGCCGAGATCAGCCAGGTTATGGCGGCACAGCACCGGTGTGCCAAGGGGCCAGTACTGGGGCGATCGGGTGGCGCCATCCCCCAGCAGGGCCTGGTGAATGGCCCCGACCCCCCAGCGACCGCGGCGCAGCGGAGACATCACCAGACAGCGCTCAAGGGCGCCCAGCAGGGAGCTGGCGTCAGAGGAATCCTTGGGGTCCCCCTGGCGGCAGAGCCGCTCCAGCTCCAGCTGGTGCCGCCGCAACCGCTCCAGCAGGGCTTCCGGCAGGCAGTGGGACGGCGCCTGGAGCCACTGCAGGTTGGATTCGGCTGGGGCTGGCTCGAGCATGCTGGCCAGCAGGGGCTCGAGCGGCTGCTCTCCGTCCCGCAGGGCCGCTGCAACGGCGGCGATACGGCCGCTGTTGCGGTATGTGGTGCGCAGCTCAATGGCGGCGCTGCCCAGGGCGCGGCGACGGGCGGGCTCCTGCAGAGCGAGCAGCACCGAGCCGGGCCCCACAGGCGGCAGCTGGGCCCCATCGCCCACCAACACAAGCCGGCAGCTGGGTGGCAAGGCTTCCAGCAGGGCCTGCATCAACGGCAGGTCCACCATCGACACCTCATCCACCACCAGCAGATCTAGGGCCAGGGGATTGTGGCGATTGCGGCCGAAGCGATCACCCCGGCTCTCCAGTAGACGGTGCAGGGTGGAGCAGGGGGGATTCAGGCCCGTGCCCGCCAGGGCTGAGCGCAACCGGGCAGCGGCCTTGCCGGTGGGGGCTGCCAGATGGAGGCGACTCGCCGGCTGCTGGGCCACCAGCTGCACCAACATGCGCGCCACCGTGCTCGTCTTGCCGGTCCCCGGGCCGCCCTCCAGCAGCACCAAGCCGTACTGCAGAACCGCCCTGACGGCCCTTTGCTGGTCATGGTCCAGCCCCTTGAGTTGAGCAGCGGCAGTCGGGGTGACGGCAGCCTCAAGGGGGCGCTGGGCCCGCTCGATCAGCTGCTGCAGAACCCCTTCCCGCAGATGCTGCCAGCGGCGCCATCGCAATCGCCCATCCGTGATCACCAGCGGGCCATCCGGCTCGGCGGCCAGCGGCGATCTGGCCAGGGCCTCACGGTGGAGCGCACCGGGCAGGGCAATCTCCAGCTGGCCATCTGCCAGGGCCATGGTCAGCTCCCCCAGCAGTTCGGCCACCAGGGGATCGGGATCGCAGCCATGCAGCCGGGGCAGGGCCTCCATGAGGGCAGCGGCCAGGCCCAGCAGCCAGCGCGGTTGTTCCGGGGGTGGAGCCGACCTGCTCATCCTTTCCCTCCAAGGGCCCGCTCAAGCTGCTGCAGCCGCGCCAGGGGTGGTCGCTCCAGGAACACCCCTGGCACCGCCCCAGCCCCGGTGGCACCGGGAACCCCGCGCAGAAACACATAGACGTAGCCGCCGAGGTGTCTCTCGGGGTTGTACCCCGGCAGGCGCCAGCGCAGGTAGCGGTGCAGGGCCACCAGGTAGAGATGGGCCTGCAGGGGGTAGTGGTTGGCGGCCATCAATCTCGCCATGGCAGCGGTGCCGTAGTGGCGCGGACCGCAGTGCAGGGGCCGGCCCTGGGCATCTCGCTCGCCCAGCCAGTTGCTCTTCCAGTCAGCCACCCACCAGCGCTCGCCGTGGTGGAACACCAGGTCGATGGAGCCGGTGAGAAAGCCCTGGCTGGCCAGCTCCAGCCGGGCCAGCTGCTCGGCATAGGCGGCCCCGAACCAGCCTTGGGGGTGGACAGCGAATGGACGAGCCAGAGAGCGGGCCCGCACCAAGGAGATGGCCATGTCGAAATTCAGCTCGTTGAGCCGTTCGGCCTTGGCCAGCTGGGCCAGCTGGAAGCCACCCAGTTCCCCGCCAAAGGGAGTGGCAACCAGCTGCTCAAGGCCAAGCAGCACCGCCTCTTGATGGAGCGCGGCGATACCGGCTCGCTGGAGCTCCCTGGCAACGAGTGCGGCCTGGTGGCGCACGCCCTGGCGGAAGTCGATCTGCTCGAGGATTCGGTGCAGGCAATCCCCGGCCTCGGCGCCCCTGGGGAAGGTGGCCAGGGGGCCATCCTCCGGCCAGGGCAGCGGGCCAGCGTCATCTCCGCTCTGGTCTTCCAGTTCCAGGGCCAGGGCATCGGTTTCCCGCCCCTCCTCAAGAGCTTCAGGAGGGGCGTTATGACTCGCCTGGGTCCAGCTGGTGTAGCTGCTGCGGCCCCAGGTAGTGTCAAAGGGCTCCAGGGGAACCGGGCCCAGCTGCAACTGCCCGGCAGCAGCAGCGCAGACCTGCAGGGGAGCGCCACCGGGGGCGGGGGGATCCACCAGGTTGAGCTGCAGCTGGCGCCGGCCGATCCCCTGCTGCAGCAGCTCTCGCCACTCACTGTCGCTGCGGACCCCATAGGGATCCTGGTGAACATCGGGGGGATCCTCCTGATCAAAGAGCCAGGGATGAAGGGGGTTGCCCTGCTGGCCCAGGGCCGGCCCCCAGGCCAGCACCAGCAGGTGCTGGGCCCTGGTGGCGGCCACGTAGGCAAGGCGCTCCCGCTCCTGCAGCTCGGCCTGCAGTTGTTGGTGTCTGGCGGCATGGCCCGCACCCCAGTGAGCGTGCAGGTGCAGGTCAAGCAGGGGCTCGCCGCTCCGCGGAGGCGTCCAGCGCACCCCGATTCGCTGGGGGCCCTGGCTGGCGCTTGGGGCCTGCCAGAGATAGGGGCAGATAACCACCGGGTATTCCAGGCCCTTGCTGCGATGCACGGTCACCACCGAGACGGCCTCATCCACCCCATCGCTATGGGGCTGGTGGGCATCGGGTACGAAGCGGTCAGGATCGAGCCGCAGCCGCCGCAACCAGTCGGCCGCCGCTGCCGCTCCCAGCTGGTCAGAGTGGATACGCTCCGCCACCAGCTCGCCGCACTGCTGCAGATCCGCCAGCACCCGCCCCCCCAGGGAGAGCCGGGCCAGCTGCCTCCGCTCCAGCAAGCTGCCCAGCACTCCGAGCAGGCCCCGCCGGGGCAACTGGATGGCGAGCTGGGCCAGGCGAGCCGCCAGGCCACTCCATTCCTCCTGGCTGGCCTGGCCAATCTGGGCCGCACTCCAGCCCAGCAGGGGGGAGGCGGCCAGCAACCGCAGTCGCTGGGCCCTGCCTGGCTCAGCCAGGGCATCCAGCAGACGTTGCAGAGCCGCGGCACCGGTGCTTTCGAATACGTCCCCCTGGCTCACCAGGCGGCTGGCGATGCCACAGGCTTCGAGGCCGCCCCGCAGGGCTTCGGCCTGACGGTGGGTGCTCACCAGCAGGCAGATGGCATTGGCCTCCAGACCCCGGTTGAGCAGATCAGTGGTGTAGCTGGCGATCTGACCGGGCAGTTGCCGCTCCAGGCTGCTGCGGCTTGGTGGTTTCTCCCCCGCCCGGCGCTGGCCGCCAAGCCAGAGCAACTGCAGGGGGGGCTGGCCCTGCGGCAACACCAGCGCGTCCCATGCCCGCTTGGCCTGCACCGGGGGTACGGGCAGACCGCTGCGGCGCAGACCCGGTTGCATCAGTTCATTGAGGCCAGCTATCAGGGCCGGGGTGGAGCGGTAATTGTCGGTGAGGCTGCTGATGCCGCCTCCGGCAAGGGCAGCCTGGCGGGCCCGTAGGTAGGTGGCCAGTTCACCGCCGCGGAAGCGATAGATCGCCTGCTTGGGGTCACCCACCAACACCAGTCGGTGTCGCCAGGGCTGGAACGCCTGGGAGAGGATTCGCCATTGAATCGGGTCGGTGTCCTGAAATTCGTCGACCAGGGCCACGGCGTAGCGCTTCCCAACCCCCTCCAGAAGGGTGGTGCTGGCCTGCTTGCCTGGGTCAAGACCCTCCAGCAGCTGGGCAAAACCGAGGCGGCCACTGCGGCGCCTGCGCCTGGTCAACTCGGCCCGGCCCCAGTGGCAAGCGTGCAGCAGGAGGGCCTCCGCCGGCCCATCCAACAACTGGGCGATGGCCTCCTGCAGGGGGGGCACCGGCAGGGATGAGCGCTCACCTTCGATCCCGCGAGCCAGCTTGAGAAAGGCGCCCGGATGGAAGTAATCGCGCAGCAGTCCAGCGGCACCGCCACTGGCGCCGGTGGTGGCGCCATAGTCGCCACCGCTGGGCTGGGCAGCGATCCAGCCATCCACCAGGCCGCAACGGTCCTTGGTAGGCCTGGGGCTGTAGGGGGCGGTGGATTGGATGCCGAGGGAGCGCCACTGGACGGCGGCGCTGCAGAAAGCCGCCTCCAGAGCGCGGCCGTGGTCGAGCCACAGCCGCTGAAAGCGACACCAGGCCCCAGCCCAGAGAGCTTCGAGCTGGGGAGCCAGAGGCCCATCAACATCGATTTCAGGCGGCAGGGGATCGAGCTGCAGGGCAGGGTCACCATCGAGTTGACGCAGCAGGTCCTCCAGCAGCTCAGGACCGGCCAACCGCTGCTGGAGCCCAGCCAGCAGGGAGCTTTTCAAGGGCAGCACCTGGAGCCGCCAGTAGTCGTGGGCCACCTGACGCACCAGGGTGCCGCTGTCCCCTTCAAGCTGGAGCTCAGGCGGCAGGCCGGCCTCCAGAGCCTGGCGCTGCAGGGTGCGGCGGCAGAAGCCGTGGATGGTGGTGATGTCGGCGGCATCGAGCTGCTCGAGGGCAAGGAGCAGCCGGGCTCGCAGGGATCCCCCCCTGGGCCGCTGGCGCTCCAGCCACTGGGCCAGGGTGGCATCCGGAGCTCCCAGCGCCGGATCGTCCAGACAGGCCAGGGCCCCCTGCAACCGCTGGCCGATCCTGTCCCGCAGTTCGGCAGCGGCGGCATCGGTGAAGGTCACCACGAGCAGCTGGCGCAGTCCCAGTTCGGCTTCAGCCACGTAGCGCAGCACCAGGTGGGCCAGGGCAAAGGTCTTGCCCGTGCCGGCACTGGCCTCAAGCAGGCGGATGCCCGGTCCCAGCGGGAAGGCATCGGCCTCAAAGGGTTGCCCGGTCAGGGGAGTCTGCGGCGTCATGGCAGATGCTGGCGCAGGGGGGCCAGCAGCTCCTCTGCATGAGCTGCCACAACCCCGCCGGCCAGCAGGGTGGCGCCGCTTAGATCGCTGCCGAAACAGAGGGCCTGCTCCGGTTCCTGGCGTTCGCCGAGGACCTGGCCATAGCCCCGCTGGCTGGAGCCTTCCCAGATTTGAATAGCCCGCTCCGGACCCTTGTCAAGCAGGGCCCAGCCGGTTTCTGGCGGCACTGGCCAGCAGCGTTCGCTCCACCGCTGCCGCAGGGCCTCCAGCCGCCGCAATTCCCGCTGGGCGAAATCCGGATCCGGCGCCAGCAGGCGCTGCACCACGCCGAAGTCACGGTCGCTGCGGGCAACCACCACCCCACCGCATGGGGCCTGATTGGCCGCCGCCGCAAACAGCAGCGCCAGCCACAGCTCAAGTCGGTGGCGGCTGCGGGGCCTGGCCGTATGCAGCACCAGCAGATGGGAGCCCCGCCAGAGCAGCTCCTGATTCCAGCCCTGCCACTGGGCCTGGTCACGGTGCTCGGGTCCAAGTTCCTCCAGGGTGGCGTGCAGGCTGCTCCAGCGCCGGCTCAGGATGCCGGCCTCAAGCTCCCCGGCCGCCTGGGGCGGCAGCAGACCCTGGCCCCGGTGCCGCTCCAGCCAGGAGGCTCCCTTGGCCAGGTCGAGGTCCTTGGGGTTGGCGAGGGCCTGGCGCAGCAGGGCTGCCCGACCCCTTTCATCGAGGCTGAGGGAATCCAGGTCATCGAGTCGCTCGGCCCATTCCCGCGGCCGCAGCCCCAGCGCTTGGAGCCAGGTGACCTGGGGGGCAAGCAGCCAATCCCGCAGCTCGCCATAGGGGTCTGCCCCCAAGCCAGGTTCGGCCGCCGCAGGGTGCTTGACGGGGGGCTCGCTGGCGGCGAGCGGCTGGGGGGGCTCAAGACCTGTGGCTTGGTCCAGCAACTGGCGGGCGCGGAGCAGTCGCCGATCGCAACTCCCCGGCGGTCGCCCAGCCAGCGGCTGGAAATTGGCCCGATCGAGGGGGTTGGCGGGGTGGTCCACCAGCAGTTCGTCCCCCTGAGGAGCCAGTTGGCCCTGGAGCCACTCCAGCCACTGGCGCACGGGGGTGGCAGGCGGCAGCACTTCTCCGCTGCGGGGATCCCGGCTGTTCCAGGTCACCAGCAGGTGGTCCCGGGCGGAGAGCAGGGCCTCCACCAGCACGTAGCGGTCCTGATCAGCGGGATTGGGGTCCCCGAGACGGCCCTGCTGCTCCAACAGGTGGAAGCCTGGACGCTGGTGCTGCCGCGGAAAGACCCCCGCATCGAGTCCCATCAGCACCACAACCCGGTGCGGAATCGCCCGCATCGGCTCGAGGGCACTGATGGTCAGGGCACCACTGCGGTGGCCGAACCGACCCGAATCGGCCGCCAGGCGCTCATCAAGCACGGCGGCCACCACCGCCGCATCCAGCTTCAGATCGCAGCCAGCGGCTGCCTGCTGCCAGTCGTCTATGGCGGACAGCACCAGGGGCAGTTCCCAGGCCTGGTCCCCACCCTCCCCGAACAGATCGACCAGCAGACCCCGGAGACAGCTGCTCCAGCCATCGCAGCGGCGGGACCGGCGCAGCTCCGTCAGCCAGTGGCGCAGCCGGGTGAGCAGGTGCAGCCAGCGACCCAGCAGCTCCACACTCTCTCCGCAGGCCAGGGGTGCGGTTTCAGCCGGTGCGAGGCCGGGCAGCTCCGGCAGCACCAGGCCTAGCAGCAACCGATCAATGGCCCAGGCGAGGCTGCCGCCCGCCAGACCGCCCCGCTCCTCGGCATCGAGCCCCCAGCGGAAGCCGCAGCGCTGCAGCAGCGGATGCAGTGCTGCCATCTCGGCCCCACTGAGCTGGAAGTGCGCCTGAAGGGCAGGACTCTCCAGCAGGCCCTCCAAGGCCGATGCGGTGAGCCGTTCTCCGGCCAGCGCCAGCAGGGCCAACAGGCTGCGGCTGAGGCTGGCCCCACTCTGCTGGCTGCGGTCGGTGAGACGCCAGCTGAGGCTCACGCCGGTGGCATCGCCATCGCCGAACACGGCGGCCACAAGGGGCGCCAGGGCATCCACCTGGGGCGTCATCACCAACACATCCCTGGGCTGGAGGGTTGGGTCCGCGGCCATCAGCTGCAGGATGCGATCCCGCACGATCTGCACCTGGCGCAGGGGGCCAGGACAGCGGTGGAACTCCAGGGAGCTATCAGCCCCTGCCAGCTGCAGCCGCGGCTGTCCAGCCGGATCCACCAGATGGTGCTGCAACTGGTGCAGCAGGGGCGCAGGCCCCGGGCCGCGATGGCCGGCGGCGGGATCCACAAACAGATCCTTCTCCTGCCAGTGGCCAAGCTCGCTCTCACCGCTGCCCTCGAGCAACTGCTGGAATTCGCCGCCCAGGCGCCCGAAACGGGCCTCCATCCCAGAGGCCTGCAGCAGCCAGTCCGCATCAAGGGGCTGACGCAGCGCTACGGCATCGCTGAGCAGCTGGCGACGACTGGTACAGCGTTTCCACAGGTCCCGGCAGGGGGTAAGCAGGTAGAGATCCACCTGGATGTGGAGGCTGAGGGCCTGGAGCAGCTGGATCTGGATCGGCGCCAGGCTGCTGAGTCCAAAAAGGCGCAGGGGGTCGGGCAGCTCGGCCTCCGGTGGCTGCCCCTGCTCCAGCAGGGCGATGGCGTCAAGCACCCGCAATCCGAAGGGTTTCACCCCCAGTTGGTCTCGCAACTGCAACAGCAGCGAGCGCTGCCAGGCATGCTCGGGTGCGCTGGCCTGGCCTGCCCACCAGGCCGCCAGGAGGTCAGGGCGGTAGAGGCCCGCATCGTCGAGGGCGTCGGCGATGCTGCGACCCAGCTGCCACTGGGCGCGATCGATCTCACCGCTGCTGCCCTGGCGGCTGCGCCACCAGTGACGCAGGCAGGCGCCCTCCGGCCGGTCCATCAAATCGGGCAGCAGGTTCAGCACGGGCCAGACCAACTGGTTTGCCCGCCAGGGATCCTGGTCGCCGGGGGCATCGGCCAGTAACCCGTTGACGATCCTGCGCAGCTGGCTGCCAGGGAAGGGGTAGCGGATGTTGGCCGCAATGCCGCCGAGGTTCAGGGCCAGTTGCTCACCGAGCCAGCGGCTGGTGGGCCAGGTGTTGACCATCACCTGCACCTCCTGAAATGGCCCTGGAGGGGTCAGCCGCAGCTGGGTGGCAAGGAGTTCGGCCAGGTGTTCTGCCCGGTTGCCCCGGAAGACGGTGAGCAAGGGCTTGGTTCAGCGAGGACTGATCAACACAGACAGCTCAGCTGCTTCTGTTTGAAGCTGGGGAGCTGAAGCTGCTGCAGACCGGGAACGGAACGGATGGCGCCGGTTTCGGGGCAGTAGGCGGAGAGCTCACCGCCGTAGCAGGCGCCGGTGTCGACCATCACGATCTGACCGAGCCGCCGCACATGGGGGCCGGGGGTATGGCCGATCACCACCTCGCCGAAACGGCCGTCATAGGCCTGCCAGAAAGGCATGCGGATGCTCAGGTCGATCTGCCAGCTGTCAGGGTCGAAACCGGCATGGGTGGCGAGCCAACCTGGGCCGCCATAGGAGCAGGGCAACCGTTCGAGCCGCTCCTGCCAGATGCGGCAGTGACGCTCACCGAGCTGGCGATAGGTGTCGCAACCGGCCAGGGCCCGCTGGGCAAACCAGTCACCCTGACTGAGCGCTGCGACCAGGTCAGCCTCATGGTTGCCCTTGAGCCACACGGCCCTGCCCGATTCAACCAGGTTCCAGGCCAGCTCCATGGTGCGACGGATCTGGGGTCCACGGTTGATCACATCTCCGCACAGAACCAGACGATCCCGGCTGGGCAAGCGCGCTTCCAGTAATTCGAGAGAATCCGCACAGCCATGAACGTCCCCGATCACCCAGTGGTGGCAGGTCCGTGAGGGGGACGTCATCGGTCCATCGCGTTGGAACCAGTCTGGCCCCGATACCCATCGCTTGTCAGCCCCCCCACACCCGAGCATCACTGGTACGGTCTCAGCTACAAAGCATCAGGCCCGATGAATCCAGCTTCGCTGTCGGTGGGGCAGCGGGTGAATGCCCTTGTCAAAGCTCTAAATGGGGCCAAGCGCACCAATGAAGCCCTGGCCCGCTGCCGCAACGGCGAGGAGATGCTCGATGTGCTTCTGGAGGCCTCAGCCAAGCTGGGGCTTGGCTTGAGCCGGCAGCAACTGGCAGACACCCCCCCGATCCGGGACTGGGTGTGGTGGAAGAACAAGGAGGCCCTGCTCACCATCGGGGACAACAGGCCCCGCTACCAGCAGGATGGGCCGTCGGGCGGGGATGGCGAGCCTGGCCCACGCAAACGCTTCCTGGGCCTGTTTTAGCTGCCCGCGGCGATGGGGTCGGAAATGGTGCTGCTCGGAGCAACAAAGCTTCCGCAGACCACGTATTCCAGGCGCAACTTCAAAAATGTGATGAATTTCTCGTCGGTGGACACCACGGCGGCAGCCGGTCGGGGCACAGGGGCGGCAAGGGGTTCGAGCTCGGGGACTTCGAGAAAGGCGGGCCGCCTGACCAGCCAGAAATCGATCGCCTTGCCCTGCTCGCCGTAATGGCGCCGGCGCTCCCGCAACACCTCCTCGAGGGGCTCCTCAACGGTGAGAAAGGCTTCGCTGGCGGCAATGAAGTGGTAGGTGCTCATGGCTGGCGGCTGCCGAACAGGGGGTCGCGGCGGGGATTCTGAACCAATGCCTTCATCTGCTGCACCGCCCGCTCCAGGCCCACGGCAAGGGCCCTGGCCACGATCGTGTGGCCGATGTTGAGCTCCTCCATCCCGTCTATGGCGGCCACCGGCTCCACATTCTGATAAGTGAGGCCATGGCCGGCGTTGACGCGCAGGCCGAGGCTGCGGGCGATGAAGCTGCCCTCGCAGAGCCGGGCCAGTTCACGGGGTTGGTCAGTCCAATTCGCTTCGGCGTAGGCGCCCGTGTGGAGCTCCACCCAACGGGCCCCACTGGCGGCACAGGCCTCCAGCTGGATCGCTTCGGCATCCACAAACAGGCTGACGCCGATCCCGGCGAGCTGTAACCGCTCCACCATCCCCCCCAGGGAATCGAGCTGACCGGCCACATCCAGTCCCCCCTCGGTGGTCACCTCCAGGCGCTTCTCCGGCACCAGGGTGACCATGTCCGGGCCGATCCGCAGGGCTATCGCCTCCATCTCCTGCGTCGCCGCCATCTCCAGATTGAGCCTGGTGCGCAGCGTCTGCCGCAGCAGCTCCACATCGCGATCCTGGATGTGACGGCGATCCTCCCGCAGGTGCACGGTGATGCCATCGGCTCCGCCCAGCTCGGCCAACAGGGCATGGCTTACCGGGTCGGGCTCCAGGCTGCGGCGGGCCTGGCGCACGTTGGCGATGTGGTCAATATTGACGCCGAGGCTGGCCATGGTGGGTAGGGGCTGGAGACGGTCCCGGCGAGATCCTATGGATGCCGATGGCTGCCACGCTCGCCCCCCATCGCCCAGCCGATCAGGACGCCGTCCCAACTGCCCGCAGCGGGTTCTGGCCAGGTTCAGGGCCCCCTAGCGTTGATCCATTCCCTCCTTTCCCTGCAGTCGGTGGAGCAATCGGGCGCCGGGGCTTCTCCCCGGGAAAAGGGCCTGTGCAATGGCATCAATCCATGGCTGGCTCCCCTGGCGATGGTGGTCAGCCAGGACATCGCACTGAAACTGTTTTTCAGACAGGTGGTAGTGCTGGGACAGGAGCACCTGCCCAGTTCCGGCCCGGTGCTGCTGGCCCCCACCCACCGTTCCCGTTGGGATGCGCTGCTGCTGCCCCACGCCGCCGGTCGCCGCGTCACGGGCCGGGATTGCCGCTTCATGGTCACGGTGGACGAGATGGTCGGGCTACAGGGCTGGTTACTGCATCGCCTGGGCTGCTTCCCGGTGCAGCAGGGCAGTCCCTCCATGGCCAGCCTGCGCTACCCCTTGGATCTGCTCTCAGGAGGCCAGCAGCTTGTCGTCTTTCCAGAGGGCCAGATCCAGCCGCAAAACTCCCCCCTACACCTGCACCAGGGCCTGGCACGGCTGGCCCTGATGGCAGCGGCAAGGGGGGTGACAGTCACACTCCTTCCGGTGGGCATCGCCTACGAGCATTCGCCACCCCGCTGGGGTGATCGCTCAGCGCTCTGTTTTGCCCCCCCCTTGGCGATAGGGGAGGGGGGAAGGTCGGCGGCTATCGCCTGCACCGCCCAGCTTGCCCAGGCGATGCAGTCAGCCGAAAGCCAGGCCCGCGAAGCCCTTGATATTCCCGCATAGAGTCGTGCAGCTTGCGTCTGCTGGTTGTGCGGAGATCGACTCATTTCTTCTGCGTCATGGGGCTGGCCCTGACTGCCCTCACCGCCCCCCTGGTTCCAGTTGGGGTGCAGGCCCAGCAGGAACCCCAGCGGGCCCTGGAATCATCCGGCAGTCCATTCAATCTTGAAGGAATCAGGGCCCTGCTGGCCCGGGGGGATGCTGCAGCTGCCAGCGGCAATCTCGCTGAAGCCCGCAAGTTTTTTGACCAGGCCCGCGACGCAGCTCGCAAGCTCCTGGGTTTCTACCGCGACCTGAGCGGCTCATTCCGGGGTCTCGATGCCCGCATCCCCCGGGAGATGGACCAGAAGGGGCGTGAGACCCTTGAAGCCATGGCCCAGGCCAACCTGCGTCTGGCAGCGGTGTTTCGCCGTCAGAACCAGCCCGAGGTGGCCGTACCACTGCTCGTGGAGGTGGTGAAGGTGATGACGCCTGCCAATCCGGAGGGACGCAAGGCCTACCAGAGCCTGGTGGAGATCGGCTTCGCCTCAAGCCCCTACACGGCAGCAGCCGCTGCTTCACCGGGCGGCTGAGCCCCCTAGATTCCGGATCTTCGCCGCCCTGATTGCCAGATGGTGCATCCCGACCAGGTGAAGGCAGCCATCACCCTGGCCATGCCTGATGCCACCGTGGAAGTAGAAGACCTCACCGGGGGCGGTGACCACCTCCAGGTGAGGGTCATCTCCTCAGCCTTCAGTGGCCTCTCCCGCGTCAGACAGCATCAGCTGGTCTACGGCGCCCTTAGTCAGGAACTGGCCAGCGAGGCCATCCACGCCCTGGCACTGCAAACATCAACTCCCGCCTGAGTCCATGGACGCCCTCACCCGTCAACGCATCGAAGAACTGCTGGCCACCAGCCCGGTTTTCGTTTTCATGAAAGGCAGCAAACTGATGCCCCAGTGCGGCTTCTCCAACAACGTGGTGCAGATTCTGCACTCGGTTGGGGTGCCGTTTGAAACCTTCGATGTTCTCTCCGATGCGGAGATACGCCAAGGCATCAAGGAGTTTTCCGAGTGGCCCACCATTCCCCAGGTTTATCTGAAAGGGGAGTTCATCGGAGGCTCTGACATCCTGATCGAGATGTACAACTCGGGCGAGCTGCGGGAAACCCTGGAGGTTGCCCTGGCCAGTTGACCTGGCCTCAGATACGCCCCGATTCATAGAGGGTTCGGGGATCCCCATCCGGCCCGACAAAACTGGAGGGATCCAAGATCCAGCGATCGATCAACTCCTCCAGACGCCTCTGGCTGAGGCTATCCAGTACCCCGGTGCGTCTCAGGCCATGCAGATACCCATCGGCATAGAGGCGCAGCTCGGTGGGACTGTGATAGCGGTGAGCCAGGTCCTGACAGGCATCACAGAGGGATTGGAAGTGGCGAATGGCGTCTGGATGCTGGAGCGCGGTCATGAAATCAACAGCCCTGGCTCCATTCTGCCCCTCCAGGCAAGCTGATGCGCGGGGCTGTTTGTGGGCAACCCCCCAGCTGATCCGCTCTTTATCGAGACAATTCCTTTACCGTAAGGGGGCGTTGTTGCTTCATCATCAGCTCCCCAACCCCGCCGGTAACGCCCAATCATCAGGCTCCCCAGGCTGGAAGTCAGCCCCAGCGGGTGCTTGTGGTGGATCCCCATGCCACCCTGCGCACGGTGCTTGCCCAGCGCCTACGCCAGGATGGCCACCTGGCCGCGGCTGTGGCAACCGCCCGGGAAGCCCTGGAAGTCTGTCAGGACCAGTCTCCAGATCTGTTGATCAGCGCCGAACTGCTGGATGAGAGCTCGGCCCTGCGGCTGGCTGCCCAGCTGCGCTGCCCGGTGATGGTGCTGACGGCCCGCACCGGCTCCGAACCGGTTGTCACGCTGCTCGATGCGGGGGCCGAAGACGTGCTGCGCAAGCCCTTCGGGCTCGAGGAACTCGCAGCTCGCTGCCGCACCCTGCTCCGCCGCAGCGGCAGCGGGCTGCAGGAGCGGGTCTGCGTCGGTCCCCTGGAGGTGCATGTGCTGCTGCGCCAGGTCACCCTGCGCGACCAACCTGTGGAGCTGAGTCCGAGGGAATTTGCCCTGCTCTGCGCCCTGTTGATGCCCCCCGGAGTTGTGCGCAGTCGCCAGGAGTTGCTGAGGATGGCCTGGCCCCCGTTCAGCGGAGGCCCCCGATCGGTGGACACCCAGGTGCTCACCCTCAGGCGCAAACTCGAACAGGCCGGACTGGGGAATGGGGGCGGTATCGAAACCATGCGACAGCAGGGCTATCGCTTCAGCCTCGAAACTCTGCCTGAGGCCGCGGCAGCTGAGGAAGAGTCCAGCCGTCAGCCCCTCAACAGCCTGGTCTGATCAGGGGGCACCGGTCCACCACCGGGCCACGGCGAAGGCCACTTCCCCCAGGAGCATGGCGCCGGTGAGACCTGCCAGCAGCTGGTAGGTCCAGGGGGGGCTGATCCGGCCGATCGCGCCGGTTGCCAGGCCCGTGGCTTCAGTGAAACGGCCCAGAAAGTCCTCGAAGCCTGCAACCCGCTGGGGCAGCAGATAGGCGGCCCCGTCCATCGACCGCACATAGAACACCTGCCCCCCCTGACTGGTTGCCACTGGCGTAAGTCCATCAATGGCAGTCCAGGCAAGGCTCCAGCCACGGCGCAACAGCCAGGCACACCAGGGCGGATGACCCACGCTTATGCCCCGATCGCTGAGCTCAACCTCTTCGCTGGTGGCTGCGAACAGCAGGCCAAATCCTAGGGGCAGGGCCAGCCAGAGGGCTGCCCGCACCTCCCCGCTGGCCAGCAGGGGCAAGGGGGCCACCAGGGCAAGGTACAGGCCGATCAGGGTGAGCCGTATCAGCGGCGCCATCGGGTAGCGAATGGGGGCTGGCCCCACGGCTGGCTTCATCGATCCTCGAGGGAACCGGGGAGAGGTTCGATCAGTTCGGCCGGCTGGTAGCGGCCGCTGAACACCTCCTGCTCCCGGTCCTTCCAGAATTCGCCCAGGCGCATCAGATCGGCGTGGGCCTCCTGCAGGCTGGCCAGGTAAACCTCCGGATCCATGCTGTCCTTGGCCTCCTTGAGCTTGGTCAGCCGCAGCAACTGGAGCATCCAGGGTTTGCCGAGCTCGCCGCGCTGCTCGAGATAGCGGGCCAGATCTGTGGAATTGGGTTGGGGATTGGTAAGCATGCGTGCCAGCTTATGTAGCCAGACCTAGGTTGCGTTGCCTTCTACCTGCGTCTGATCGGTGACATTTACCGACCGTCAAGCCGGCCTGGATCTGAACTCCGGAGTTGGCCATCGCCTCTCCATGCGAAATCTGCCAACCCGGATCCCCCGCGATCGACTCGGAGAATCCGGACTGGGAGCGGATCTGGCCTATCAGCTGGTGCACGATCACCTGATGCTGGATGGCAACGCACGGCTCAATCTGGCGACATTTGTGGGCACCTGGATTGAGCCGGAAGCCCTGCTGCTGATGCAGGAGTGCGCCGAAAAGAACATGATCGACAAGGATGAATATCCCCAGACGGCGGAGCTTGAGGAGCGCTGTCTGAGGATTCTGGCGGACCTCTGGCACGCGGAGAATCCCGATCAGAGCGTTGGCACCTCCACCACGGGGTCAAGTGAGGGCTGCATGCTGGGTGGCATGGTGCTCAAGTGGCATTGGCGCCAGCGGCGCCAGGCGGCGGGGCTGGATGACCGGCGTCCCAATCTGGTGATGGGCTCCAACACCCAGATCTGCTGGGACAAGTTCTGTGCCTACTTTGATGTGGAACCCCGTCTGGTGCCGATCACTCCTCAGAGGCTCCATCTCAGCGGCGAGGAGGCCGCGGCCCATTGCGATGGGAACACAATCGGCGTGGTGGGGATTCTGGGCAGCACCTTCGATGGAAGTTATGAGCCCATAGCTGAGATGCAGCACTGCCTGGATGAACTTGAGGCGCGCGATGGTCTGGACATCCCTATCCACGTGGATGCGGCCTCCGGTGGCTTTGTGGCCCCCTTCAACTCGCCGGATCTGGTCTGGGATTTCCGCCTGCCGAGGGTGAAGTCGATCAATGCCAGCGGACACAAGTACGGCGGGGTGCTGCCAGGAGTGGGCTGGATTGTGTGGCGTGAGCAGGCAGCCCTGCCTGAGGAACTGCGTTTCAACGTCAACTATCTCGGTGGCCAGATGCCCACCATTGGCATCAACTTCTCCAGGCCTGGAGCCCAGGTGGTTGCCCAGTATTTCAATTTTCTCCAGCTGGGCCGCTCTGGCTATAGACAACGAATGGCAACCCTTGAGGCGATTGCCTGCTATCTAGCCGATTCAATAGCCACGATTTCAGCCTTCCAACTGGTGAGCCATCCCCTTGGTCAGTTGCCGGTCTTTGCGGTGCAATTGAATCCGGAAATTGAAAACTGGACCGTATTTGAATTATCAGAAAAATTACGCGCCCGTGGCTGGCAGGTGCCCGCCTACACCATGCCCGCCGATTGCACTGAGATGGCGGTTTTGAGGTTTGTGGTGAGAGCAGGCTTCAGTCGAGACATGGCAGATCAACTGCTGAATGATATTCGCCGGGCGGTTCAGTGGCTTGAGGGACTGTCTGTACCCCTGCCCCAATCCAATCAAAATGAGCAGGCCTTTCATCACTGATGGAACCGACCACCTTTCAGCACTACTTGATTGGTTTGCTGGCGATCGGAAATAACGTTTCTGCACTTGGTGTCTTCCTGGCCCATACCCACGGCCTGCCTCCTACCAAGGTGAAGCGCATGATCCTGATCACCAGCGGATCTTGTTTTGCAATGTTGGCCCTGTTTATGCTGGCGGGGACGGCAGTGTTGGATTTTTTTGGAATTTCGATAAGCTCCTTCCAGATTGCCGGTGGCCTACTGCTAGCAGGTGTGGGTTGGGACATGATGAAATCACGCCAGAATAGCGATCTGAATATAAAAGCTATTGACCTCAAAGATGGGGCCCAAAGTGGAAGTGATGCCCAATTATATGCATCTGCCGTAGTACCGATTGCCATCCCACTGACGGTAGGTGCAGGCACCTTTTCAGCCGTGATCCTGTTTGCCAATCTGGCCACCCAGGCCACATCCCGATTACACTTGCTTGCCGCAATTTTTGCCCTGGTAATTGTTAACTACACCGTCTTTAGTTTCAGCGCTCGAATTATACGCTTTGCCGGCGAGGCAGGTCTTAGCATATTCACTAAAATCATGGGCCTGTTCACTCTGGCCATTGGAATTGAATTCATCCTGCGGGGGCTTGGCACGGTCTATCGCCAGCTCCATTGAGCCCAGCCATCGAGCTCATGCCGGCAGTGCCCAGGGATTGAGGCCCAGATCTGCGCCGATGCGATGGGCACAGGCAAAACCGCTGAAGGCAACGGCGTTCAGCCCCTGGCCAGGGAAACAGGAATCCCCCACCGCGTAGAGCCCGGAGATGGCCGTGCGGTTGAAAGGCATTGGCAGCAGGCCTGGCAGGCGCACCGCCGGAATGGGCCCGTAACTGCCGGCCACCCGGCCCAGGAAGCGGCGGTGGCTGCGCGGTGTGCCCACCTCACGATGGCGAATGGCGTCCTTCAGGCCGGGCAGGATCGCCTCCAGTCGGTCAATCAACCGATCGGCATCCGCCGCCTTTTTAGCCCGGTAGGCACTGGGGCCCAGACCCTGCCAGTGCTGCATGGAGCTTGGGGTGAAGCTGTGGAGGATGTGGTGGCCGGGGGGCGCCAGCTCAGGATCCAGCAGGGTGGGCATCGACACAAAGATCACTCCCTGCTCGTCCTCCATCCCTTCCCAGCGCTCCAGAAGCAGGTGATGGCAGTGAAATCCCTCAGGCACCACGGCGGCATCGATACCCAGGTGCAGGGACAGAAAGGATGGTGAGGGCCTGTAGCGCCGCCGCCAGGTGGTTTCGGCCGCAGGCGTGTGGTCCGCGTCGACGAGGGTGGAGGCAGGGGAACCAGCGCCCGCGAAGGTGTCCCAGCGGGTGGCATTGCTCACCACGCGGCGAGCGCGGATGGTTTCGCCGCTGGCCAGCTGCACCCCCACGGCCCGGCCGTTTTCAAGCAGCACCTGGGTCACCCGAGCCCTGTAGCGAATGGTGCCACCATGGCTTTCAAGCCCAGCCACCAGCTTGGCTGCGATCACCCCAACGCCACCCTTGGGGTAATTGATGCCGCCGGCATGGCGATCGGAGAACACCATGCCGGCGTTGATCATCGGCGTGAGGTCGGCCGGCATCACGCTCCAGCAGAAGCACTCCATGTCGATGAACTTCAGCAGGGCGGGATCCTTGATGTGGGAGCGGGCCACATCGCCCACGTTCACCGGCAGCCAGCGGGCCAGACCAAGGCAGGCGAGCGGCGCCCGGAAGAACACCTTGGCCAGGTAGGCCGGATCCTCGAGCGAGAGCAGCGGCATCGCATCGAGGCAGTTGAACACCTGCCAGCAGGTGTCGTAGAAGGCGCGGATGCCCTGAGCCTCGTGGGGGAACAGGGCCGTGAGATCGGCGATGAAGCGCTCGTAATCGCGGTCCACCGCCACGTTCAGGTCGCCGGGCAGGTGGTATTCGAGCTGGGCCGGGTCGGGCACCGTGTCGCAGTGCTGGCCCACATCGGCCAGGGCGCGCGTGAGCAGGTTGGTGTGGCCTTTCTCGCCGAAGCCGAAGATCATCGAGGCGCCCACATCAAAGGTGTAGCCCTCGCGCTTGAAGCTCCCGCCCGAGCCCCCCGGGATCAGGTAGCGCTCCAGCACAAGAACCTTGGCGCCTTTGGCCG